>CALMRL010000217.1 GCA_937873345.1 uncultured Beijerinckiaceae bacterium
GGCCGCTGACGGGACCGGGGCGGATGCCGGCCTCCCGCACCCTTCCGCAGCCAGGCCCCCGCTGACCGAGCCCGCGCCGCCGACGCTCCCCGCGAAGACGCCGCCGACGCAGGTGCCCCCGGTGCGGGTGGACCCGGCGCAGGACCCGCACGCCGCGGTCGGCGGGCTGGATGCGGTCAAGCCGCACGGAGGCCCGGTCTTCGGTCTCGCCCTCGCCTCCGTCGGGGTGGTGTACGGCGACATCGGCACCAGCCCGCTCTACGCGCTGCGCGAATCGCTGTCGCACGGCAAGGAGACCGGCTTCAACGAGACCCACGTCGTCGGTACGGTGTCGCTGCTGCTGTGGGCGTTGTTCTTCACCGTCACCGCGAAATACGTGCTGTTCCTGATGCGCGCCGACAACAAGGGCGAGGGCGGCACCCTGTCGCTGATGGCCCTGGCGCAGCTGGCGCTCGGCAAGCGCTCGACGGCCGTCTTCTTCCTCGGGGTCGCCGGAGCGGCTCTGTTCTCGGGCGATGCCATCATCACCCCCGCGATCTCCGTGCTGTCGGCGCTGGAGGGCCTCGACCTCGTCACCCCGATCTTCGACCGCTACGTCCTGTCGATCACCGTGCTGGTGCTGGTCACCCTGTTCTTCGTGCAGCGCTCCGGCACGGCGCGCGTCGCCGGCGTGTTCGGGCCGGTGATGGTGCTGTTCTTCACCGTCATCGCGTTGCTCGGCCTCCTCCACATCGGCGACGCCCCGCGCATCCTCGCCGCCTTCAACCCCCTGCACGGCCTGCGCTTCCTGTTCGGCCACGGCTTCCTGGGGTTCGTGGTGCTCGGCTCGGTGTTCCTCGCCGTGACGGGGGCGGAGGCGCTCTACGCCGACATGGGGCACTTCGGCCGGCTGCCGATCCAGCTCGCCTGGCTCGCCTTCGTGCTGCCGGCGCTGGTGCTGAACTACCTCGGCCAGGGCGCGCTGGTGCTCGCCGACCCTTCCGCGATCGACAACCCCTTCTTCAAGCTGGCGCCGTCCTGGGCGCTGCTGCCGCTCGTCGTGCTGTCGACGCTCGCCACCGTGATCGCCAGCCAGGCGGTCATCACCGGCGCCTTCTCGCTGGCGCATCAGGCGATCCAGCTCGGCCTCCTGCCGCGCATGCTGATCCAGCACACGTCCGAGACGCAGGAGGGGCAGATCTTCATCCCCCGCGTCAACGCCATGCTGCTCGTCGGCGTGCTGGCGCTGGTGCTCCTGTTCAAGAACTCCAGCGCCCTCGCCAGCGCCTATGGCATCGCCGTCACCGGCACGATGGTGGTGACGCCCTCGATCGCCTTCGTCGTGGTGTGGCGGATGTGGCACTGGCCGCTCGTCGCGGCGCTGGCCTTCACCGGTCTGTTCCTCGTCGTCGACCTCGCCTTCCTCGCCGCGAACCTCGTCAAGGTGGTGGAAGGCGGCTACGTGCCGCTGCTGATCGCCGGCGTCGCAATGGTGGTGATGTGGACCTGGGTGCGCGGCAACACCCTCCTGGTGCGCAAGACGCAGCGCGACTCGATCTCGACGCTCGACCTGATCCGCATGCTGGACAAGTCGAAGCCGCAGCGGGTGGCGGGCACGGCGATCTTCCTGACCAACCACGCCGACACCGCACCCTCCTCGCTCCTGCACAACCTCAAGCACAACAAGGTGCTGCACGAGCGCGTGGTGATCATGTCGGTGAAGACCGAGCCGACGCCGCGGGTGAAGCCGTCGCGCCGCTACGAGATCGAGAGGATGTCGCCCGACTTCACCAAGGTGATCCTGCACTACGGCTATATGGAGAGCCCGCGCATCCCGAGCGCGCTCGCCCTCCTGCGCAAGGCGGGGCTGAAGTTCGACATCATGACGACCTCCTTCTTCCTCGGCCGACGCACCATCAAGACCTCGCCCAACTCCGGCATGCCGCTGTGGCAGGACAACTTGTTCGTCGCCCTGTCGAAGCAGGCGGCGAACGCCACGGACTTCTTCGCCATTCCCTCCGAGCGGGTGGTGGAGCTGGGAGCGCAGATCACGGTGTAGGGCGCGACCGTCGAGGGGGGATAGCAGGGACAGCCAGGCGGCACGGCTTGACGCCGAGGACGGCCTCTCCCCCCATGGCGGCCCCAACGGGAACGAGCATGCGTCGGACCGACCGCGATCAGGCAGCCTTCGTCGGCGACCGCCCGGCGAAGCACCAGCTGTATCGCGGCGCCCCGGTCGAGGAGTCGAAGGACTCGGCCAAGGCGGCCTCGCCGATGATGGCGCAGTACCTCGCGATCAAGGCGGACCACCCCGACGCCTTGCTGTTCTACCGCATGGGCGATTTCTACGAGCTGTTCTTCGCCGATGCCGCGGTCGCGGCGAAGGCGCTCAACATCGCCCTGACGCGGCGCGGCCGGCACGAGGACGCCGACATCCCGATGTGCGGCGTCCCCGTCGAGCGCCACGAGGACTACCTTCACCGCCTGATCGGCGCCGGCCACCGCGTCGCGATCTGCGAGCAGACCGAGGATCCCGCCGAGGCGAGGAAGCGCGGCTCGAAGTCGGTGGTGCGGCGCGCCGTGGTGCGGCTGGTGACGCCCGGCACCCTCACCGAGGACAGCCTGCTGGAGGCTACCTCCGCCAACTGGCTCACCGCGCTGGCCCGCGCGAAGGACGGCGACGGCAAGTGGCTCTACGGCGTCGCGGCGCTGGACATCTCAACCGGCACTTTCGAGGTGTGCGACGTCGCAGGCGCAGCGCTCGGCGGTGAGATCGGCCGCCTGGCGCCGCGCGAGATCATCGTCCCGGATGCGCTGGCCGCGCTGCCCGAGGTGGCGCGCGTGCTGGACGACGTCGCGGCGCCCGTCACCAGGATCGGCCGCGAGCCGGGCTCGCCGGAGCACCGCCTCGCCGACTGGTTCGGTCTGGCGACGCTCGACGGGCTGGGGCCGCTGTCGCCGGCCGAGACGGCGGCGGCGGCGACAGCCGTCTTCTACCTCGACCGGACGCAGTGCGGCGCCCGGCCCCGCCTCGCCCCGCCCACGCCCAAACGCTGCTCGCGCACGATGGAGATCGCCCTCGCGACGCGCGCCAACCTCGAGCTGACCGCGACGATCGGCGGGCGGCGTGAAGGGTCGCTGCTCCATGCGGTCGACCGCTGCGCCACGGCGGCCGGCTCGCGCCTGCTCGCCGCAAACCTCGCGTCGCCTTTGATCGACCGCGACGCCATCGAGGCGCGGCTCGACGCGGTCGCCTTCTTCGTCGCGGAAACGGCGACGCGCGATGCCGCGCGGACGGCTCTGCGC
>CALMRL010000218.1 GCA_937873345.1 uncultured Beijerinckiaceae bacterium
CCGACACCACGCGGGCCGGCTCGGCGAGGCCGATCACCACGCGGGATCGGCCGGGTGCGAGGAGACCGAAACGCACCGAGGCGATCAATCCCGGCTCGCCCGACCGGACGTGACGGTGGTGGCGCCGGGCATCGGCGGCGGTGTTCGGCGCAGGAGGCTCGACCGAGCCTTCCCAGATGCGGGTGGGATCGATCGAGGCGGGATCGATCCGGAAGGCGACCTGCGGCAAGTCGAGGATGACGCGGTCGGGGCCGGACAGCGTGAAGACCGTCGGCTCGACGGACTGCGACAGGGTGAAGGAGAGATCGCTTCCATCGGTGCGGTTGTCGAGATGCGCGGCGGTGACGGCGGCGCCGTCTGCCTGCGTGCCGGTCAGGTCGGCGGCCGCGGCGGGGCTGATCGGCGAGGCGCCGGCAAGCGCGAGCGAGCCGGCGATGACGAGGCGCCCGATCCAAATCGCGCCTTTCCGCCGACCATCCATCCGTGCGCCCCGCGTGCCCCGCCTCCAGGTGGCACCATGAAATCGTGGCTTTAAACCGCCAGTGTTAACGTTTCGCCAAGATCGCGCCGCCGGCAGGCGAGAGCTGTGGCCATGGTGCCACAGCCTTCTTGCCAAACGACGGGACAACCTCTATGGGATACAGCCACTTGGTTCCGGTGATGGCAGCTTCGGCTGTCCGTTCCGGCTTCGGCGGTCGAAGGTTGCGTGCCTTTCAAGCCACCCCGATGGGGTTGGCTGCGGTGATGCTCCAAACCGACCTGGCGTGCTCCCTCGCGAGCGGTCGGGTATGGCGATCATCGATAGCGGGATCGAATTGCCGATGGCAGCTCGCCGCACGCCAGGCCGTCCGGACGTCCTCATGCTAGCATCTAGCTCGCGGCCGGCGTCCATCAGGTCTCGAGAGGACATGATCCATCCGGGAGGCACGGGGTTCGAAAGGATGGGATCGGGCGGCATCCGCCGCGCGCCGGCCTATCTCCGCGCTGCCGCTCTCCCTGCATGGCGCCCAACCCGAGACAGCAGGGCGGCCACCGGCCCAATGAGCGATGCGGCTTTCGCACGCCGGGATCGTGTCACATCGAATGCGACGGCTCCGCGACGGGCCGCCTTCCAGCCCCCTCCTTTTCAGCGCAGAGCCGGTCCGCCCAAGGGGGCGGGAGCGGCGCGCGCTCCGACGAGTTCCCCATGGCCAACAAGATGCTCATCGACGCGATGCACCCGGAGGAGACCCGGGTCGTCGTCCTTCGCGGAAGCCGGATCGAGGAATTCGACTTCGAATCCTCCTCGAAGCGCCAGCTGCGCGGCAACATCTATCTCGCCAAGGTCATAAGGGTCGAGCCCTCCCTCCAAGCGGCGTTCGTCGACTATGGCGGCAATCGTCACGGCTTCCTGGCTTTCTCGGAGATCCACCCCGACTACTATCAAATCCCGGTCAGCGACCGGCAGGCCCTGCTCGCCGAGGAGGAGCAGGAAGAGCCGGAAGAGGAGGAGCGTCGTCCGCGCCGCTCCCGACGCCGCCGCGGCCGCGAGAGTGGCGAGGTCGAAGCCGCCGAGCGCGAGGTGCATGACGGTGCGGCGACGGTCGGGCAGTTGACCGAGGCGGATGCCACCGCCGACGAGCCTGCGGAGGAGGAACACGGCGAGCGCGCCAGGTCCGCGGCGCGGCGGGATCGCGATGAGACCGTTAGCGAGCCGATCGAAGAGGCAGGCGACGATCACGCGGCATTGCAGGAGGGCGAGCTGCTCGCCCGCGGGGCGGAGTCCGGCGCTCCGGCCGAAGATGCCGCCCCGGTCGTGTCGACCATGGAAGACGGCGCCCCGATCGACCTCACCGCGGCGCTGATCGAGCGCGCCGACGAGGCGCATAATCGCGTCGGGACACCGGCCGCGGAGCAGCCCGCGGTGGAGCAGGCGCACGATGGCGCTCCGCCGGCGGGGCACAACGCCGATGCCGGCGCCGCCGAAAGCCCGACTCCCGAGGCGGAGTCGGCTGTGGCGACAGCCGAGGCTCACGCCGAGCCGACGAGCGACGCGGCGGTCGACACCGGCTCGTCGGCCGCACCGACCGATCCAGAGCATGCCGGCCACGGTGACGGCGAGCACGCCGATCACGGCGAGGAGGAGCCGGTCGAAGACGCGGACCATGAGGAGGAGCAGGTCGATCAGATCGGCGGCGATGCGCTGGAAGAGGTGCCGCGCCGCGTCTATCGGCCCCGCCGTCAGTACAAGATCCAGGAAGTGATCAAGCGCCGGCAGGTGCTGCTGGTGCAGGTCGTCAAGGAGGAGCGCGGCAACAAGGGTGCGGCGCTCACCACCTATCTGTCGCTCGCCGGGCGCTACTCCGTGCTGATGCCGAACACCGCGCGCGGCGGCGGCATTTCGCGCAAGATCACCGATGCCGGCGACCGCCAGCGCCTGAAGACGATCGCGCAGGACCTCGAGGTGCCGGACGGCATGGGCGTGATCCTGCGCACCGCCGGCGCCTCGCGCTCCCGGCCCGAGGTGAGGCGCGACTTCGAATACCTGATGCGCGCCTGGGAAACGGTGCGCGAGACCACACTCGCCTCCACCGCGCCGACGCTGGTCTACGAGGAAGGCTCGCTGATCAAGCGAGCGATCCGCGACCTGTACAACAGCGATGTCGAGGAGATTGTCGTCGCCGGCGAGGAAGGCTATCGCGAGGCCAAGGCCTTCATGCGCCTGTTGCAGCCGAGCCACCTGCGTAACGTGCAGGCGTGGCGCGATCCGGCGCCGCTGTTCGCCAAGAACGGTGCCGAGGCGCAGCTCGACGCGATGTTCCACAACCACGTCACGCTGAAGTCGGGCGGCACCCTCGTCATCAACCAGACCGAGGCCCTGGTCGCCATCGACGTCAACTCCGGGCGTTCGACGCGCGAGCACAACATCGAGGACACGGCGTTGCGCACCAATCTGGAGGCGGCCGACGAGGTCGCTCGCCAGCTACGCCTGCGCGACCTCGCCGGCCTCATCGTGGTCGACTTCATCGACATGGAGGAGGGCCGCAACAACCGCGCCGTCGAGAAGCGGATGAAGGACGCACTGAAGGACGACCGCGCCCGTATCCAGATCGGCCGCATCTCGCACTTCGGCCTCATGGAGATGAGCCGGCAGCGCATCCGCACCGGCGTGCTCGAAGGTTCGACGGAGATTTGCCCGCACTGTGCCGGCGCCGGCACCGTGCGCTCCACCGCCTCCATCGCGCTCTACGTGCTGCGAGCGCTGGAGGAGGCCCTGCTCGCCGACCGCTCGCGCGACATCACCGTGCGCACCCGCGGCGGCGTCGCCCTGTACATCCTCAACAACAAGCGCGCCCATCTCACCGGCATCGAGGAGCGCTTCGGCGTCGCCGTGACATTCGAGGAGGACGGCTCGCTGATCGGCACGAGCT
>CALMRL010000219.1 GCA_937873345.1 uncultured Beijerinckiaceae bacterium
TGCCCATGCCATCACGTTTTCCGCCGAGCCGGTCGGCACCTCGGCGCAAGGTGCTCCGACGAGCGTATCGAAGCTGCTGCTTGAAGACCGGCGTTGCGCGAGATCAGCGAGCAAACAGCGCCCGGTGGCGGCGGGCGCGGACATAGCCGCGCAGCCCGATGTTCGGCAGAGCGACCTCGATGCGCGACAAGCCCGCCAGCAGCATCGCCATCTTGCAGGCTGCTGCGGCAAGCATCGCCGTGGCGGCGCCGAGTCCGCCGAAGCGCGGCGTCAGCGCAGCAAGGGCTGCGAGCAGGATGACGGCGTAGGCGAGTTGCACGCGGGACGGATAGCTCGGCTGCTCCGATGCGAGGAACGCCTCCATGATGACTTGGCACAGGCACGACAGCGAGCTTTCGACCACCAGCACCTTGAATATCGGCGCGCAGGCCGCGAAAGCGTGGCCGAAGAATAATACGAGCACTTCCCGGCCGAGAACGGCGGCCAGCAGGCATGATGTCGTCAGCATCCAGAACAGCAGCAGGAATAGGGCGTGGATGTAGCTCTCGATCTCGGCCGCCGGCTTGCCAGAAAGATCGACGAGCAGCACCGACGAGACGGCGACCTGCAGGATCGAGGTGAGCCGGGCGAAGGACAGGGCGACGGCGTAGAGGCCGAGTTCGGCCGGTGCGACGAAGGCCAGAAGGAAGAGCCGGTCGGCATTGCCGTAGACGATGTTGACGAGGTCGATGCCGGCGGCGCGCAGGCTGTAGGAGGCGAGCGGCCGCATCACGACGCGCAATTGCCGCCAGCCTGCGCGCCGCCGGGCGTAGAAGACGGCGGCGATCACGGCAGCAACGAGAACCGATGTGATCTGCGAGAGGAAGACCGCATCGAGCGAGATGCGGCCCACGCTCCAGCAGACGGTGAGCGCGACGAGATAGACCAGGGGCGACGCGGCGCAGGACAGGTTGAAGAGCAGGGTTTCGCGCGCGCCGAGCAGGCTTTGGCGCGACAGCATGACCGCCGCGTTCAGGCCGGAAGCGCAGATTGCCACCGCGATGAGGCCGCCGACGCCGTAGCCTTGGACGAAGAGCGGCGCCAAGGCGAAACTCAGGACCGCAACCGGCGCGTAGGCGACGAGGCCGCAGAGCAGGCCGGCGAGGGACACGGCATCGGTTCGGTCCGGGTCGCGGCGAGACACAAAGATGATGCCGGCCTGCAGGCCCGCCACCGAGAGGGTCGCCGGCAGCATCAGCCAGACGGAAAGGGCGGCATAGTCGCCGCGCCCGACCGGCCCGAGCCAACGCGCGGCGATGATCCCGGTGCTGAGATTGATGAAGACGATCGACAGCTGAACCGTCGCCGTCTGCATCATGCCGAGGACCCCGCCGCGCGCGGATAGAATCGAGCGGATCGCCGAGCGCGTCGGGTAGATCAAGGAACGTGTCTTTCCATCCCGGCCGGCTGCAGGGCGCCAGGCGTCGCGGCGAGCACCAGACCAGGCGTCATCGCCGGCATCTCGCCGCGTTGCGGTTGCACTTTCGCGCGTCCGTTCGCCGGGTCGCGCGCCAAGGCACCGATCGCCGCGCGGAAATGCCGGCGGTCGAAACGCGCGGCATGGGCACGAATCGCGTGCGGGGCGTACTCGTCGGGATCGAAGCGGCGCAGCGCGGCGACGAGGCTTTCGCTGGTCTGCTCAGGGAACAGCACGCCCGTCCTGCCGGGCTGCACCGTGTCGAGAACGCCGCCTGCTCCGTAGGCGATCACCGGCCGGCCGGACGCCATCGCTTCCAGCGGCGTGATCCCGAAATCCTCCATCGCCGGCAGGATCAGCGCGGCGCATTCGCTGAGCAGGCGCGCTTTCTCCGCGCCGTCGACCCGGCCGACGAAGCGTACGCTCGGGCCGGCAAGGGCCTTCAGCCGACTGAACTCGCGCCCGTCGCCTGCCACCACCAGCGGCAGGTTGAGTGCGTTGCAAGCCTCCACCGCTATGTCGGCGCGTTTCCAGCCGACAAGGCGCATGATCAGGAGGAAATAGCGCTCCGGTTGCCGCGCGATGTGGAAGGCCGACAGATCGATGGGCGGCGGTAGGACGCGGGCGCGCCGGCGATAGATCTTGCGGATGCGATCGCGGACGAGGCCGCTCGTCGCGATGAAGCCGTCAACGCCCTGAGCCGCCGCCAAGTCCAGCGAGCGAAGTAGGGGCAGGCTCGCCTCGACGCAGGCCCGCTTGATGCGGCCGAACTTCTCGCGCTCCGCATAGCCGTTGTAATCCCAAAGGAAGCGCGACGGCGAGTGGCAGTAGCAGACGTGCCGCGTCTGCGGGCCGGTGCTGACGTTGTGCGCGAAGTTGAACGAGCTGCTGATCACAAGGTCGTAGCCGCTGAGATCGATGCCGTGCATGGCGAAGGGGTAGAGCGGCGCCATCGACCGATGGTGGGTGCGCGAGCCCGGCACCCTGTCGAGCCAGGTCGTGCGAATGTCCCAATCATCATAGGTGGAGGGCAGCACCTCGCGCCGGATGTTGGGCACGAAGACCGGCGCCTCGGGGAAGACGGCGTGCAGCTCCTCGAGCACCTTTTCGGCACCGCCGTACTGCGTCAGACTGTCGTGAACAAGAGCGGTGCGCAATCAGTCCCCTCCCGCGATGCCAAGAAGATCCCGGTAAATATCGGCGATACGCTCGCAGAAGACCTCGCCGGCGAAGCGGCGTCGGGCGTCCTTGGCGGCGCGGCATCCGCAGGCGGCCCCTGCAGGCGTCAGCATGTCAGTGATCGCGGCAGCGAGCGCCGCCGCATCGCCCGGCGGGACGACGCGCCCGGTCTCGCCGTCGCGGATGATCTCGGCGCCGCCGCCGACGCTGGTGCCGACCGTCGGCCGGCCAAGCGTCACGGCCTCGAGCAGCACCATGCTCAGCGACTCGTGGCTGACGGAGGCCAGGGCGACGACGTCCATCGCCGCCATCCAGTCACCGACGTTGTCCTGGAAGCCGGTGAAGTGCACGCGCCCGCGCAGGGGGGGTTGCTCCGCCCGCTTGAGCAGGCGCTTGGCGAATCCGGCCTTGTCCTTGAGGGCGATCGCTCCGACGATCCAGAAGTGCGCTTCGGGGTGAACGAGGGCGATGCGCGCCGCCGCTTCGAGGAAGACGTCCTGGCCCTTGCGCGGTTCGAGGACGCCGAACACCCCGATGTGCGGACCCGGTCTGCCCTCGACATCCGGCAGGGGGCGCAGCGATTTCGAGACGAAAGCCGCGGGGATGCCGTTATGGACGAGGTCAGCCCTCCCGGCAGCCCGGCCGAGGACGGTCTCGAGCAGGGCGCGGCCCGCCTCCGACACGCACACGAAACGGGACACGTGCCGCGCCGCCCGGCGCAAGGCCAGGCGATAGAACCAGTGCGCCGGCAGCACCTCGTGGATGTGGAGGATCAGCGGCACGCGCAGCCGACGTTGCGCCCAGGCGGCGTAGAGCGCGCCGACGGGATGATGGGCATGAATCAGCTGCACATCGTGTCGCCGGCATGCCGCAAGAACTTGGCTTGCCCCGATGAGCCAACGCAAGGGATAGGTGCAGAACACGAAGGGATTGCCCGCCGCTCGCATGCGGGTGAAGTTGCAAAGCGTCACCGCGACGTCGGAGGCGACGGCGGCACGCGCAAGTTCGCCGTCGGGGCAGGCGAGCTTCGCATCGAAGCCGTGCCGCTGCAGGCCGACGGCCAGAGTGAGGATGACGCGCTCGACGCCGCCGAGGAAGCCGACGCGATTGACGTGAAGAACCGCCGGCGCGGGAGCCGGTTCGATCACCGATGCCCCCGACGTGAGGTGACGCGTCCGGAGGTCAGCCCAGCCTTCGAACCGCCCAGGTCGCGCCGAAGACGACGAGCCAGGCCAGAACAGCGGCCGACAGGATGATCCATCCGCGCAGCCGTATCTTGCCGTCGCGCCACTTCATCGGTCCCGTTCGCCTCCGCGTCGGCGGCAGCCCCAGCATGCCCGTCGGAGGCCGCCTGAGTCACCAACCGCTGTGACGATGTCACGGCACGATGGCCGCTCACAAGCGGCGAGCGAACACGGACGATCGGGGATGCGATCGCGGTGGCACGGCGCGCGCGGATCAAAGCGGCATCACCAAGTCTGCCAGGATATCGTCCCTGATGCCGGCGCCCAGGACCGCGGTACGCGAGACGGCGCCCCGGACTGCTGCGCTTCGGGGCGCGTGCCGCTCGCTTGCCGCGTCGGCAGCGCGGGCGAGCACCTGCCGAGCGATGGCGAGGCCGATGTCGTTCTGCCAAAGCCAGAGGCCGTTCGATTGGCCCATGAAGCTCGGCTCCCCGCCCATTGCCCCTCCGACCTTGAAGCCGGCGGCGAGCCCGATGCCGAAGAGACCATCGAGCGGCTCGCCACTTTGCGTGAGCACGCGACTTTGCTCGTCGACCAGGCGGCCACCCCGCTGTTCACCCAGCAGCGGCACCGCCTGCCCGTCGGTGGAGAAGACTGGCAGCGTACGCGGGCGATAACCGAGCGCGGCGATGATCAGGTCCGCCTCGGCGAGCACGGTCTGGGCGGCGGCTTCCTCGGCCGGCCGCAGCCGATGCAGCAGCACGCGCGTCTCCGCGACCGGCGCGCCGACCCCGAGCACGCTCATCAGCAGGTCGCGCGAGTGCTGTCGCAGGCCTGCCAGCCTGTAGACGAAGCCGGTTACCGGACAGACGTCTTCGGGACCGAAGTCGTTGTACTGCGCCGCCCAGGCTGCAGCCGCTGATGGAAAGAAGACGCGCAGGGGGCGCCGATGCAGGATCGCGAGGGCGCCGGGCTGCCACATCTTCGGGGCGGAGCGCAGCAGCAGGTCGGCGACGGCCATCGCACTGGTGCTGCCTCCCACGATCGCGACCTTCGGCGCTTTGCGCCGGCGCAGCAGCGACAGCACGGCCGCAAGGCCGCTCCGCTGCAGGACGGCGTCGGACTGGATGACCTTGCCGGCATGCAGCGGAAGCAGCGGCGCGCCGGCGACGCACTCGGCGGTGAGCTGGTCCGCCGGCTGATCTCCTCCCATCCCGAGGATCACCGAGCGCGAGTCGACTTCGAAGATCAGATCATCGGACAAGCGGCGCAGCTTCGTGCGCCAGCCCGTGCCGGTTCGGGTCGTCGAGATCGCCCTGTGGCGCAGGAAAAGGCTGCCGCCGGCACCACGGATCGCAGCGCTCAGAACATCGCCGATCGCCGATTGCAGGCGCCCTGCGTCGGCGAGACTGACGGAGCCGCCGCCGACGTCGCGAAACCGACGACACAGGTCGCTGTCCCAAAGCGCTGACAGCCGAGAGTCGCCGTGATCCTTGACGGCAGTCAGGAGGGAATCGGCCGTGCTGTCGGACGAGATCGCGTAATTGCCGATGCGGCCGGCACCGATCGCCTCGCCCTTCTCGACGACGGCGACGCCCGTCGAGAGCAGCGCGTCGAGGGAGCCCTCGCGCGAGGCGGCGACGAGCGGCGCCAGTGCCGCCGGACCGCCGCCGACGACGAGGCACCCGAACGCCGCCCGCGGCTCGCCCATCATGTCCTGCACCGCAGTCTGCCCAGCTCACCATCGAGGAAGGTGGCGACCCTGAAAGCGTCATCGACCGTCATGAAGTCCGAGATCGGCAGCGAGACGATGCGCGACGCGACATCGTCGGTGCACGAAAGCCTGCCTGCGTGGCACAGGGGCGCGAAGAAGGGTTGTTGCTGGATGTGCGGTGAAAAATACGTGCCGATGGTGATGCCCTGAGCGGCGGCGGCGGCGATGATGGCTTCGCGGTGCGATGCCATGCCCTTCGGCAGCAATGCCGGCATGAACTGGTAGGGCACGCGCTGGCCGCGCGCGTCCTGCAGCTGGCAGCTGCCGAGCGCGTTCCTGTAGACTTCGGCAAGATGCATGCGATGCCAGGCCTGCGTCTCGAAATCGCGCAGCTTGATGAGGGCCGACAAGGCGACCACCTCGGAAATCTTGCTGTTCAGTCCAGGCATCGACGCCGATCGTGCTCCTTCGAAGCCGAAGTTGCCCATCCTGCGCAGACGCTCCACGGCCGCCTGGTCGGCGCTGTAGATCAGCCCGCATTCGCCGACGGCGAACGCTTTGGTGGCATGCATGGAGAAGACGATCGTATGGCGCGAGCCGCTGCCGAAGGCGACGCCCTGCTCGTCAAGGCTGCCCATCGAGGCGGCGGCATCAACGATGACGGGAAGATCATACTCGTCGGCGAGACGGTCGTAATGGGTGAGATCGATGGCCGAGCCGAAGGTGGCGTACGGCATGATCGCGACGATGCGCTCGCCGTCGCGATCGAGCAAGCGTCGCTCCTCGACGGGATCGGCGGCCCAGGTCGTCTCGTCGATGTCGACGAGGAGTGGCTCCAACCCAGCCCATAGCACGGCGTGGGCAGCCGCCGCGAAGGTGAAGGAGGGCATCAGCACGTAGCCGCCAGCGCGGTGCGAGCGCCGGTGCGCCGCCTCCTTGAGCGCGAGCATCAACCCGATCGTCGCGTTGCAGACGCTCAGGCAGCATCCCCGGCCCTTGAACACCTGCTTCAGCATCGCCTGCTCGAAGCGGTCGTTGACCGGTCCGTAGTTCGACAGGCGGCCCGAGGTCTCGATGGCGACGAGATCATCGAGGCTTGCGCTCAGTTTTGGCGCGTTGGAGCGCGCGAGGGGGAGCGGCTGCAGGTCGAGGACTGTGCTTGCCGCGAGCACGGGAGCCGCGACCGCATTCAGCGCCGACGCGATCGTTTCGGGTGCCAAATTGATGTCGGAGATAATCGGCGCGTCCATTGCCGCATCAATCCTTGCATTCATTGCTCATGCATCTAGACAGCAATCTTCTCAAGCATCAAGTTAGAATTTGCAAAATTTTGCTTCCATATCTATTTACAAAAATAATTAATTTAAATTTTTCAATAGCTATTGACAGATGTACTTAGGCTGCCTCTACCTGCCGCTTAGATACTTGCATATGGAGCTGATCATGCCTGAAGAGGCAGTCGCGGTGCAGAATCATCTCCTGGAGGCGGTCGATTTCTCCTCGTACTCGGAAAACTCTGCAACCGCCTCGCAGGCAACCTTCCTGACGTCTCCGACGAAGCGGGCGTTGGACATCACTGGAGCCATGTTTATATTGGCTCTTCTCCTGCCGCTCCTTGTCTTCGTCAGCCTTGCGATCGTGATCAGCAGCCGCGGCGGGGCGCTGTTCCGGCAGCGTCGCTATGGACGCAACGGGACGGTTTTCTCGATCTACAAGTTCCGCTCGATGCGGGCCGCCGCCGACGTGGCATTCCTGCAAGCCGTGCGCGGCGATCCACGCGTCACCTTCGTCGGCCGCATCATCCGCAAGACCAGCATCGATGAAATCCCGCAGCTCCTCAACGTGCTCAGGGGTGAGATGTCGCTCGTCGGGCCGCGGCCGCACCCCCTCGAACTGGACGATCGCTACAGGCCCGACATCCTTGGCTACGACATCCGCTTCCGGGCACCGCCCGGCATGACCGGATTGGCGCAAGTCAGCGGCGCCCGGGGTGGCACGCCCACGGTCGAGCACATGCGGCGGCGGATCGCGTTTGACGCGCGCTACGTCCGCGACGCCAGCCTCCTGCTCGACCTGAAGATCCTGGCGCTGACGGCACGCGAGCTCCTGTTCGCGTTTTCCGACGAGAACGCTTTCTGAGGCGTGACGACACGAGATCGAAGGATGACGATGTCTGCATCACCTCCCGTTGGCTCAACCATCTTCCAGGCAATCCGGCGATGCTGGTTGACGGCTTTCGTGACAACGGCGCTCGTCCTCGCCGGACTCAGCTTCGTGATCTCGCAGCTGAAGCCGCTCTACACGTCGCGCACGACGCTTCTTCTACCCTTCACGCCCGTGACAGAGCTCACCGCACGCAACGGTAACGTGAGCAGCCCGCAGACCGATCCCACGATCGTGCACAGCTACATCCAGGTTCTGAAGGATGACGGCATTTGCCGCACCGTCATCCAACAGTTGCGGCTCGATCGCCGAGAAGAGTTCGATCCGCCACCCGGCCTTATTGCGCGCATGGTGGCGGCAGCATCGGCGCTGATCTCGAAGCCGAGTGCCGCCAGCGAGGAAAATCGGCAGGAACGGGCGCTGCAAATCTACAAGAAGCACCTTTCCGTCTACAACGACGGCCGCTCCCTCGCCGTCGATCTCTCCTTCCAGGCGCAACGGCCCGATCTCGCCGCGGCGATCGTCAACGCCCACGCCGAAGCCTACGTCGCGGCGCAGATCCAGTACCGACGTCGCGAGGCACAGATCAAAACGGCCTGGATCGACAGGCAGGTCGAGCAGAGCGCCAGGGACCTGCGCACCGCGCAGGTCGCCTTGCAGATGCACCAGGTCACCGCTCGATCCGCGTCCCCCTTCTCCGCCGCCGACGAGAGCGCCGACCTGAAGTTTCGTCAGTCGATCGCCAATGCCAAGCAGGGGGTCTACGAAAGCCTGCTGAACCGTCAGCAGATCATGATCGCGGAACAGCAGTACGACGGGTCGGACACACGCATCCTCTCGCCCGCCACTGGCGCGTCGAGACCGAGGTTTCCCAGCCTTGCGCTGTTCGGCCCGGCGGCGCTGTTGATGTCGTTGATAAGCGGCGTCGGCGCAGCCTGCGTCGCCGATCGGATTTTCGGCGTCCCGCAACCCATCGATGATTGGTTTGGAGCGCAGGACATCGAGGTCTTGGCCTCGATCGAGATACCCGGCATGTCCACGTTCACCCTGATGCGGAAGCTGCGCAGGCTGCGGCTTGCGCTGTTCGTTGAGAAGATGCGTGGGCTCCGCTCCTTGATCCCATCCGACGGTGAAGACGGATTGATCGTCGCGCTGACGGCTGGAGCGCCCGGCCAGGGCACTTCGCTGATCGCGGCCCAACTCGCGCGCGCCGTCGCGGCGAGCGGCGTCGCGACGCTGCTGCTTGACCTCGATCTGCGCCACCCCAAGGCCCACAGCTTCTTCGGCCTCGTCGAAGCGGAGCACGCCGGCCAGAGTGCCTGCGCGGACGCGGTGCTTCCGCGCGAACGCATCCGGCCCATTCACGGCATCGAAGCCTTGTCGCTGCTCAACGGCGCTAACGGCGGCAGAAGCTCGGCTGACATGCTCACCGGCTCGGCGATCCGCAGCGCACTCGCCGATTTGCGTCGCGAGTTCAGGGTGATCGTGATCGACACCTCGCCCGTCGGCGTGGTTTGGGACGCGCTTGCCGTCGCCGACCTTGCGGACCAGACGATCCTCTGCTGCAATCGCGAGACCGCCGACATGTCGCAGATCAGCAGCGCGATCGCCGCGTTGCGGCGGCGGCGGGCGGCGTTTCGCGGCGCCGTCGTGACCAGCCGGAAGCCGGCGAGTCTCGGCGACTGCAGGGCGCTTAATCCTTACGTCACGAAGGATGTCGCGGTTGCGGAGACGCGACAACCGGGTGCGACGCAGCGGTTGCAGCCGATCTAGCCGGTGATCGCCGCGCTTCCGGCGGAGTAGGCATGGCTTCCCGGTGGCATCGAGCGGGATGATGCCTCAAGCTTGGGCAGCTTCGCAGCGGAAGGAGAGACGGATTGCACATCGCGATGATCGGCGCGGGCTACGTCGGCCTGGTGTCCGGCGCCTGCT
>CALMRL010000220.1 GCA_937873345.1 uncultured Beijerinckiaceae bacterium
CCGATGAGAACGCCGCCCGCGGCGCGCCCGGCGGCGTTCTCATCGGCGGCGAAAGGCGGCACGGCCACCATGCGGATGCTGTGTTCCTGCGGTCCAGCGCGAGGCGGATTCCGCACGTCTTAACGGGCGGGCGAACCGGGATAAAGCAAACCCGGCCGCGAGGCCGGGTTGCGTGTCGCGATGGTTGATGTCGGATCGCCGGGAGCGGCGATCAGGTCTGCGGCTGCGGCTCCAAGCCGCCAGGCTCGGGACCGTGCTTGGGCCGGGTCGAGCCGGTCTGCGGCACCGGTGATCCACGCGGCGGCGCGGTCGGAGTGTCGTCGCCATTGTCGCGCACCGGAAGGCGACCGGCGAGCAGGCCGATGATCTCGTCGCCCGACAGCGTCTCGTACTCCATCAATCCCTGCGCCAGCGTCTCCAGCTGCTCGCGCTTGGTGGTGATGATGGTCGTCGCCTCGGCGAGGCCGCTCTCGACCAAGCGGCGCACCTCCGCATCGATCTTGCGTGAGGTCTCCTCGGAGAGGGTATTCTGCCGGCCCATGGAATAGCCGAGGAACACCTCCTCCTGGTTCTCGCCGTACATCACCGTGCCGAGCGAGTCGGAGAAGCCCCAGCGGGTCACCATCGCGCGGGCGAGCTTGGTCGCCTGCTCGATGTCAGACTGCGCGCCCGATGTCACCTTCTCCTTGCCGAACACAACCTCTTCCGAGACGCGGCCACCCATCAGGATCGCGAGGCGCGAGGTCATCTGCTCGTAGCTCATCGACAGCTTGTCGCGCTCGGGCAGCTGCATCACCATGCCCAGCGCGCGACCGCGCGGGATGATCGTCGCCTTGTGCACCGGGTCGGTCGCGGCGACGTTCAGGGCCACCAGCGCGTGGCCACCCTCGTGGTAGGCGGTCAGCTTCTTCTCGCCCTCGGTCATCACCAGAGTGCGCCGCTCGGCACCCATCATGATCTTGTCCTTGGCGTCCTCGAACTCGACCATGGTGACGATGCGCTTGCCGCGCCTTGCCGCCATCAGCGCCGACTCGTTGACGAGGTTCATCAGGTCCGCGCCGGAGAAGCCCGGTGTGCCGCGCGCCACTACCTTGAGGTCAACGTCGGGCGATAGCGGCACCTTGCGAACGTGCACCTTGAGGATGCGCTCGCGGCCGATCACGTCGGGGTTCGGCACGGTGATCTGCCGGTCGAAGCGACCGGGGCGCAGCAGCGCGGGGTCGAGCACGTCGGGACGGTTGGTGGCGGCGATGAGGATGATGCCCTCATTCGCCTCGAAGCCGTCCATCTCGACGAGCAGCTGGTTCAGCGTCTGCTCGCGCTCGTCGTTGCCACCGCCGAGCCCGGCGCCGCGGTGGCGGCCGACGGCGTCGATCTCGTCGATGAAGATGATGCAAGGCGCGTTCTTCTTCGCCTGCTCGAACATGTCGCGGACGCGGGATGCGCCGACGCCGACGAACATCTCGACGAAGTCGGAACCGGAGATGGTGAAGAACGGCACATTGGCTTCGCCAGCGATGGCACGGGCGAGCAGCGTCTTGCCGGTGCCGGGCGGGCCGACGAGCAGCACGCCGCGCGGGATACGCCCGCCGAGGCGCTGGAACTTCTGGGGATCGCGCAGGAACTCGACGATCTCCTGCAGATCCTCCTTGGCCTCGTCGACGCCGGCGACGTCCTCGAAGGTGACGCGCCCGTGCGCCTCCGTCAGCAGCTTGGCCTTGGACTTGCCGAAGCCCATCGCTTTGCCGCCGGCGCCCTGCATCTGCCGAGACACGAAGATCCATAGGGCCAGGAAGGCGAGCAGCGGCAGGCCGTTGACGAGCAGTGTGATCAGCCAGCTATTGCCGTCGGACGGCGGCTTGGCGGAAACGGTGACGTTCTTCTTCAGCAGGGTCTGCACC
>CALMRL010000221.1:0-4456 GCA_937873345.1 uncultured Beijerinckiaceae bacterium
ACGTAGGGGGCGACGCCGAGGTCCTGCAGCGCCGTCGCCGCGCCGTGCGTTGGCGCGAAGGCTGCGTTGAGTCGATCGGCGACGAAGCGCTGCGCCTTCGCCGCCTGCCCTACCACCGCACCCATGCCGAAAAAGTCGTGAGTCACGCCGGGATAGTCGCGCAACGACACCGGCACCGTGGCGATCTTCAGCTTGCCGCCGAGACGCTCGCCGTCGGAGCGCAGCGGGTCGACCTCGGCCGTGACGATGGTCGTCGTCGGCAGGTTGCGCACGTCGGCCTTGCCCACGAGGTCGACGAGGGGGCCGTCCCGATCGGCTGCATTCGGCAAGGCGAGGTTCAAGGCCCAGAGCACCGCCTTCTTGTTCCAGGGTCGCGCCGCAGAGTCCTCCATCCACGACGAGGTGGTGAGATTGGTGCCGGCCGCCGGCGTGATCAGGATCAGCGCCCTGGCCTTGGGCAGATGAGCGTCGCGGGCGGCGATCGCCGTGTCCGCAGCGAGCAGGCCGCCGGCGCCCTCGCCTGCCAGCGCGATGCGATCCTGGTCGCCGCCGAAGGAGGCGGCATTGCCGACGATCCATTTGTAGGCCGCGGCGCAATCGTCCGGCGCGGCGGGGAACTTGGCTTCCGGCGCCAGCCGATAGTTCGGCGTCACCACGATGAAGTCGCCGCTGTTGGCAATGGCGCGGGCGGAGGCGTCGCGGCCGGCGGCGTTGTCGAGCACGAAGCCGCCGCCGTGAAAGAACACCACCACCGGCAGCGACCGGCCGGCCGGCGGTGCCTTGTCGGCCTGGGCCGGATCGATCGGGTTGGCGTCCTCCGAGCGGATCTGCGCCTGTCTGGGCTCACCCGCTCCGTCGCGCGGCGTCCTGGCGGCCGGCGTGTAGACCTGCGCGACGACCGGGCCGGCCGGACCAGGGATGCTGATCTCGCGCACCGCCACACCGCCGGGATCGAGCGGCCTGTGCTCGCTGACTGCGAGGTCGCCCGCCGCGTTGATCGGTGTCGGTTGGCGCCGCGCTTCCTCCGGCGACAGGCTTTCGAGCGGCTTGGGCCCGAGGCTGCGCCATTTGTCGAGGACATGTTTCATGTCGATGTCGACATTGGCAGCGGGATTGCCGGTAAAGGTTGCTACGATCTGGTCGAACCGATCGCGGATCGTCGCCCTAGCCTCGGCCCGCGCGGCCTGCGGCACCAGAAGCAGGCAAGCGGCAAGGTAGGGAGATAAGGTGCACATCGACGGTCCTGCGAGGGAAGTTCCCGCTATAATGCGCTAAGCCGGGCGAACGTTGCCGTTCGGGTCGTTCCGGCGCTCCGCTGCAACTGCGTCGGCAGGCCGTCCGGCGGTTCAGGCGTGGTGCGCCGGAGCGCTCGCCGCCCGTCGGAGCGGAGTCTGCACGGCCTGAGCCGCCATCCGCGGTCCGCCGCCGACCCAGCGGCGCAGGAAGTTGTCGAGCCAGCGTGCCACGGCGGCATCGTGGCGGTACCAGTCGCGGAAGTGCGCGGCACGGGGCAGGGCGCCGGGTTGCGACAGGCGCGCCTCGCCCGTCACCGTCCAGCGGCACATCATCTGGTAGGTCACTTCGGGGTGGAACTGCAGGCCGTAGGCGCGTTCGCCGACCCGGTAGGCCTGGGCGCGGAAATCGTCGCCCTCGGCGAGCAGCGTCGCACCCGCCGGCACGTCGAAGCCCTCGCGGTGCCACTGGTACACCTTGGCCGGCAGGTCGGGCCACACCGTCCGGCCCTTGTCCGTCGGCCGGAGCGGATAGTAGCCGACCTCGACGCGACCCTGCGGATGCGGTCCGACGCGATGGCCGAGGTGGCGGGCGAGCAGCTGCGCCCCGAGGCAGATGCCGAGGAACGGCTTGTTGGCGGCGAGCGGCACGCCGATCCAGTCAATCTCGCGGCGCAGCCAGTCGTCGTCGTCGTTGGCGCTCATCGGACCGCCGAAGACGATCGCGCCGGCGTGGCCGTCGAGGTTACGGGGCAGCGCGTCGCCGAAGCGTGGGCGGCGGACGTTGAGGCGGTAGCCGCGCTCACGCAGCAGGCGGCCGATGCGGCCTGGCGTCGAGCGCTCCTGGTGCAGGATGACGAGAATGCGGTTGAGGCTGTCGAAGCGATCTCGTTCGAGACGGACGTCGCGCCGCGGGACATGCGAACCGGCGACCGAACCACCGCTCATGTCGACAAACCCGAAACACCCATCCTCGAACAACGTCCCTGCCTCCCGTCGCCGACCGCTGGCCCTCTTCATCAAACCCGAGGCGTGGTTAACACGACGTAAATCTACCCGACGGCGGTGGAGGAGCAAGGATCGAGCCGGCTGATGGCGCTCTTTGGCGGTTCGATCCCTTCCGGGCCATCCTGGCAGCACGCCGCTGCCGATTGCGGCGAGCGAACGCTGGGATCATTCCATCCCTGCCGAGCCCGCCTAGCGCCGCAGCGCCGCCAGCACCGAGGCGCTGGCGCGGCCGTCGCTCTTCATGCCCTGCTGCTGCTGGAACGCCTGGATGGCGACGCGTGTCTTGTCGCCGATGACGCCGTCGACCTTGCCGTCGAGATCGTAGCCGCGGCGGATCAGCAGGCTCTGCAACTCGCGCCGGTCGACCCGTGCCAGGCCAGGATCGTCGACCGGCCAGGGCGTGGCGAGCGGTGGCTTGCCGGCGAGGCGGTCGGAGAGCAGCGCGATGGCGAGCGCGTAGGACTCTGCGGCATTGTAGCCGTAGATCGCGTCGAAGTTGCGCGTGACCAGGAAGGCGGGGCCGTTCGGCCCGGCCGGCAGCAGCAGCCCGGCGGAACCGTCGCCGAGTGGTCGGCCGTCGACGCGGGCGATGCCGCGCGAGGCCCACGCCGACATCGGCTGCTTGTGTCCTCGACCCGAGGGTCCGGCGTAGCCCTCGGGCAGCCTGACCTCGAAGCCCCAGGGCAGACCCGTCTGCCAGCCCGCCTTGTGCAGGAAGTTCGCGGTGGAGGCGAGCGAATCGGCGGCGGAATGGACGATGTCGCGGCGGCCGTCGCCGTTGCCGTCGACGGCAAGCCGCTCGAAGGTCGAGGGCATGAACTGGGTGTGGCCGAAGGCGCCGGCCCAGGAGCCGGTGAAGTCGCGGGGGTCGATGTCGCCGGACTGCACGATCCGCATCGCCGCGAAGAGTTCGCCGCGGTAGTAGCCGGGCCGCCGCGAGCCGGGCTGGCAGGACAGGGTGAGCAGCGACTGGACCACCGGCTTCGAGCCGAAGTTGCGGCCGAAGTTCGACTCGACGCCCCACACTGCGGTGACGACGTTGCCCGGCACGCCGAAGCGGCTCTGTGCCGAGGCGAGCGCCTGGCCGTTCTCGCGCATCGCCGCCTCGCCGTCCTGCACCCGCTCCTCGTCGACGAGTCCGGCGAGGTAGTCCCAGATCGCCGTGCGGAACTCGGGCTGGTAGCCCTCGGCCTTCAGGATGTCGGGGTTGGACTGCAGATTGGCGGTGAGGCGGTCGAAGGTCTCGGCCGACACGCCCTTCGCTTCCGCCGCCGGGCGCAGCGAGGCGACGCAGCCGTCCCAGTCGGCGCGGGCGGGGACGAGGGTCGCCAGCATCAGGGCCGGCAGGACGATGATCAGGGGGCACGGTGTCATGGCCGCGCAGCCTGCCTCAGGATTGCGGCACCACGTAGATCAGCCGCTCCGCCGCCTCGATGCCGAAGATGGTGAGGGCGTTGGCGACGAACAGCGTGTATTCTGGTGAAGCGCTGTCCTGCGTGGCGCCGGGCACGCCGTCGAAGACGATAAGCCGGAAGAAGGTCTGGTAGCGCTCGCAGAAGGCCGAGGTGAGCGCGGCTCTCTCAAGCGGCTCCGGCAGATCTGGGATGTGCATGTCGTCACCGGCGCGGTCGGTGACGGTGAAGACCGGCACCGCGACGCCCGGCGGCAGCATCGGGCGCCCGCCGACGAAGGATCGCTCCGACCCATCCTGGCGCTCGGTCCCGGCGCGATGCCACAGGAGCATGGAGCGTCCTTGAGCCAGGGTCAGTTCAGCGCCCGAAGGTGGCGAAAGACGATGACGCGCGACACCACGCCGGTGAGCACCCCGACCAGCCCCGAGATCGCGGCGATGGCGAGGTAGCCCGGCCAGTGCAAGCCGAAGGAGCCGAACAGCGCCTCGACCTGCTCGCCGCCGGCGGACGCGCGCCAATGCGCGGCGGCGAGGCTGCCGAGGAAGAACAGCGTGACCGCCGCAGCGCCGCCGACCGCGCCGCCGCCGTGGCGATCTTCGCCTTCTCGCCCGCCGTGGCTTGGCTTTCGGCGCTGGTGCTGGGGGTCGGCGCCGTGCTGGGCGGCCTCGCCGGCGCGTGGATGCTGAGCCGCGTCGAGGAGCGCCTGCTCCGCTTCGGCGTGGTGCTGATCGGCGTGGCCCTCACGGTCGGCATCTTCCTCTACCCCGTCTGACACGCGCGCCGCTTCGCCCGGCAGCCCCCGGC
>CALMRL010000221.1:4466-5258 GCA_937873345.1 uncultured Beijerinckiaceae bacterium
CCGCCGATCAGCCCGAGACGCAGGAAATGCACCTGGAACTGGCTCGAGATGAAGCCGTCCGCAGCGCCGACGAAATGCAGGACCTCGATCACCTCGCGCGCGCCAGCCATCGCGCCGCGTGTCGCGAAGGCGACGGCGAACAGCATCGCGGTGAGCACCAGGGCGAAGATGCCGGCGCCGACGAGCACGATCGCCCGCGCCATCGCGCCGAGCCGCGACAGCCAGACGCCGTGGTCGTCGACCACCGCGCCGGGCACCTTCGATAGGGCCTCGCGCAGCCCCGCCAGGTCGAGCGGCTGCCCGGGATCGAGCTTCACCACCGCGAGGCGCGGCACCGGCAAGCCGGCGAGGTCGAGCCCCGAGCCGAGCCAGGGCTCGAGCAGCTTGGCGCTCTCGGCCGCCGAATAGGGATCGACGCCGCCGACGCCGCGGATGCCGCGGGCGAGGTCCGCCGCTTGACGCATCGCCGCATCGAGGTCGCGGTCGGGCAAGGGCGAGACCTGGATCGTCACCTCTCGATCGAGGTCGCCCTGCCAGGAGTGCGACGCGTCGGCGACGGTGATCGCCAACCCCGCGGTGAGCGCGGCGAGGAAGGTCATGATCGCGATCACCGTCACCAGCGCCCGCCCGCCGATGGCGTCGTAGGGGACGAGCGGCATGTCGCGCCGCAGGGCGCCGCTCGCCTTCGACGCGGCCGACGTCGAGCCGGTCCGCACGACGGCCGTCTGCTTGGCGGCTGTATGCAAGGCGGTGGAGGGGGGTCCGCCTGGCGCGGGCTGGCCGGGTGCAAGG
>CALMRL010000222.1 GCA_937873345.1 uncultured Beijerinckiaceae bacterium
TTTTTCGCGACGCCGTGGCAGGGCCGCCTCGCCGTGCCTTTTGCTAGGATCGCCGCCGGGGCGGTGTACGGGGGCGGGACGATGGGCTGGCTGGTCGCTGCGGCGGTTTTGTGGATCGGCGTGCACGCCGGCATCGCCGGCACGGCGGTGCGCCGTGCGCTGGCCGGCAGGGTCGGCGACGCAGCCTTCCGCGGCGTCTTCTCCGTGCTCTCGGTCGTCGCGATCTCGGGGCTGGTGATCGCCTTCAACCGGCAGCGCAAGATCGATCCCGTCTCCCTATGGGTGGCGCCCGGCTGGCTCGGCCCGGTGCTCGCCGCGCTGATGGCGGTCGCCTTCGTGCTGTTCGTCGCTTCGGTAACGGCGCCCAACCCCACCGCCGTCAGCAGCGAGACGCTGCTGAGGCGCGAGCCCAAGGGCATGGCGCGCATCACCCGCCACCCGATGCTGTGGGCCTTCGCGATCTGGGCCTTCGTTCACGTCGTCGGCAACGGCGACCTCGTCTCGCTGCTGTTCTTCGGCGCCTTCGGCCTCACCGCGCTGCTCGGCATGCCGTCGATCGACCGCAAGCTCGCGGCGCGCGACGCGTCAGGGTTCCGCGAGCTGGCGACCCGCACCTCCATCGTGCCCTTCGCCGCCATCGCCGGCGGCCGCAACCGGCTGGCGGTCGCCGAGATCGGGTGGATCGCGCCGCTCGGCGGGCTGGCGCTGCTGGCGATCCTCCTGTGGTTCCACCCCAGCCTGTTCGGCGTCGCGCCCTATCCGCCGGGCTGAGTCCCGGGGTCGGGCAGCCAATTGCCATGAAAACCCGGCGGGATGCGCGCCGGGATCAGCACCCGCGCCACCGGCGGCTCGGCGAAGCGCCGGGCGTCGAGGATCGCCAGCTCCGCCCGCTCCGCCTCCGACACGAAGCCGACGAGCCAGCCCTCGTCCTCGCCGGAGCCGCGCGGCACGAAGACGAACTCGCCGGAATGGCGGCCGGCGCCGAAGTCGTGGCGCTCGACCGCGCCCGTCTCGACGTCCTGCTTCAGCAGGTGCGTCGCCGTCACCAGCTCGGGGGGCAGGCCATCGGGCAGGCCGAGGCCGTAGACGTATCGGTGGCGCCGGCCCACCAGCCGCTCGTCGATGCGCGGGAACTCCTGCGGCAGCGGGCTCAGCATCCGGCTCGCGAAGGTTTGCGCCGCGGGATCGAGCGTCCAGCGCTCCAGCCCGCGCGGCAGCACGTCCGGCCCCTGGCGGTTGCCGACGAACATCGCGTCGTAGCTGACGACGTCGAGCACCACCTTCCCGTCCTCCTCGTAGGCGTTGGCGGTGTGGAACACGTAGGCTTGCGGCACGGCGATCCAGCGGATGTCGTCGGCGCCGCCGTCGCGCGGCAGCAGCCCGACCCGTGCGGGGTGTTGCGGGGTCCAGTGGAACGGGAAGACGTCGCCGGCGACCAGCGCGGGGAGCGAGAAGCACACCGGCAGGTCGAGGATGACCACGTAGCGCTGCGTGATCGCGCAATCGTGGATCGACGGCCCGTCATGCACGGGGATGGCGAGCTTGCGCCGCACCAGCCCGTCCGCGCCGACCACGACGTGGCGGATCGTCTCGGGATCGGTCGCCTGGTAGGTGATGGCGTGCAGCTCGCCGCTGGCGGGATCGTGGTGCGGATGGGCGGTGAAGGAGCCGGCGAGCGTGCCGGCGAAGTCGTCGTAGCGCTGCTCGTCGAGGTCGGCCGAGAGCCGCACCGGCGTCGAGCCCGCTTCCACCAGGGCATAGGCCGCGCCGGCGTGGCCGATGACGTTGGTGTTCACCGTGTCGACGCGGCTGGCGCGCGGCCCCGGTGCCGGCGGCACGCCGAGCGCCGCGGCCGCCGTGCGCGAGCGGATGAAGCGGTTGCGGTACCACTCGGCGCGGCCGCCGCGCAGCCTGACGCCGTGCACCATGCCGTCGCCGAGGAACCAGTGGTGCGAGCGCGGATCGCCGGCAACGGGGTTGGCGCCGTTGCGCAGGTAGCGGCCGTCGAGGTCCGGC
>CALMRL010000223.1:0-328 GCA_937873345.1 uncultured Beijerinckiaceae bacterium
CGCCTCGACGCCGGGACGCAACGGGATGCCGGGCAGGCGTCGGGCATTGACGCCGCAGGCCGCCATCTCCGCCGCATGCATGGGGTCGCGGGCCCACAGCGAAACCGGTGCCCGCGCGGCGGCGAGATTGGCGAGCGCCGTGCCCCAGGCGCCGGCCCCGAGCACGGCGATGCGGGACGGCGCCACCGCGCGCTTACGCCTTGCCGTGATGCGCCGCCTCGGCGCGCGCGTCGAGCGGCCAGCGCGGCCTAGCGGCGAAGGTCATGTCGTCGGTGAGGCCGAGCGACAGCCGCTCGATGCCGGCGTAGGCGATCATCGCGCCGGTATG
>CALMRL010000223.1:338-2488 GCA_937873345.1 uncultured Beijerinckiaceae bacterium
CGGTGGCGGTATGACGAGCCGCAACCCGGCCTCGCCGCAGAAGCGCGCCATCGCCCGGCGGATCGCATCGTTGCTGGCGACGCCGCCGGCGGCCACCACCGCCTCGCAGCTGCCGAGCTGCGCCCGGAACAGCCGCGCCGCGACGCGCAGGCGGTCGATCACCATATCCACCACCGCCGCCTGGAACGAGGCGCAGAGGTCGTTGACGTCGGTGGCCGTGAGCGGCCGGATCTCGTCCGCCGCGAGGCGCACGGCGGTCTTCAGGCCCGACAGCGAGAAGTCCGGCTTCGACCGGCCCAGCATCGGACGGGGGAAAGCGAAGCGCTCGGGGTCGCCATCGGCGGCGTGGCGCTCCACCAGCGGCCCGCCGGGGTACGGCAGCCCCAGGAGCTTCGCCACCTTGTCGAAGGCTTCACCCATCGCGTCGTCCACCGTCGCGCCCAGGCGCAGGTAGTCGCCGACGCCCTTCACCGCGACGAGCTGGGTGTGGCCACCCGAGGCCAGCAGCAGCAAGTAGGGAAAGGGAACGGCGTCGGTGAGGCGCGGCGTCAGCGCGTGTGCCTCCAGGTGGTTAATCGCGACGAAGGGCTTGCGCAGGGCGAGCGCCATCGCCTTGCCGGCGGTGAGACCGACGATGACGCCGCCGATCAGCCCCGGTCCTGCCGCCGCGGCGATGCCGTCGAGGTCGCGCGCCGCCATCCCCGCCCTGCTCAGCGCCCGCTCCACCAGCCTGTCGAGCACGTCGACGTGGGCTCTCGCGGCGATCTCCGGCACCACCCCGCCGTAGGCCGCCTGCAGGCGGATCTGGCTCATGATCTCGTTCGACAGGATCGCCGCCGTTCCATCGGGCCGGCGCTCCACCACCGCCGCCGCGGTCTCGTCGCAGGTCGTCTCGATACCCAGGACGCGCATGGTTTCTCCGTGTTGGACCGCGAACATAGAGGAGAAGCCGGGATCAGCCCAGACCGCGCTTGCCAATCCAAGCTTGGCGGGACCCCTCGCAACCTTTATTCGAACGGCGACGTAAGCCTCAATATCGCGCGCCGGAGGAGCACCACCATGGAGACGACCGTCCCCAGCCCGGCCACCATTGACCCTCGCCGCTACTTCGAGAGCGTTGCGCCCAGGCGCGCTGCCGCCATGGAGCGCGGCCCGGTGTGCCTCTATCTCGAGGTCACCAACCGCTGCAACCTGCTCTGCACCACCTGCCCGCGCACCTACGTCGAGCTGGAGCCCCCGGCCGACATGGCGTGGGCGCTGTTCACGGGCATCGTCGACCAGGCGGTCGCGGAGGGCAACCTGCAGCGCGCCGTGCTGCACGGCGTCGGCGAGCCGATGCTGGTGAAAAATCTGCCGCAGATGGTGCGCTACCTCAAGGATCGCGGCGTTTACACGCTGTTCAACACCAACGGCACGCTGCTCACCGAGCGCAACGGCCGCGCGATGATCGAGGCGGGGCTCGACGAGCTGCGCGTGTCGCTGGACGCCTCCAACCCGTCGTCCTACCTCGCCGTGCGCGGCAAGAACTACTTCCACCGCATCCTGCACAACGTCCGCCGCTTCCGCGAGATGCAGGAGCGCGAAGGGCACGCGCTGCCGCGCACCTCGGCCTGGCTGACGGGGCTGAAGGAGACGATCGACGAGCTGCCGGAGTTCGTGCGCGTCGCCGCCAGCATCGGCGTCAAGGAGGTGTACCTGCAGCGCCTCGTCTTCTTCGCCGACGAGACCGCGAGCCTGGCGCGCCCCGACCAAGCGCTCTACGAGCGGCTCGACGGCGCCGAAAGCGCGCGCATCGCCGAGGCCGAGGCGCTCGCCCGCTCGCTCGGCCTGAGCTTTTCGGCCTCGGGGGCGGCGTCGGAGCCGGGGATGAGCCTGAAGCGCGCCGACGCGACGTCGGCCCAGTCATCGTCACCCTGGTCGCTGTGCCGGCGGCCGTGGGGCGTGATGTACTTCACCGCCAACGGCCGCTCGCTGCCCTGCTGCATCGCGCCGTTCTCGCAGCGCGGCTACGAGAACTACACGCTGGGCGACGCCACGCAGAGCAGCCTGCGCGACATCTGGAACGGCGACGCCTACGCGGACTTCCGCGACGCCCTGATGTCGGACGAGCCGCCAAAGGCCTGCGCAAGCTGCGGGCTCCGGTGGAGCCT
>CALMRL010000224.1:0-2174 GCA_937873345.1 uncultured Beijerinckiaceae bacterium
GTGCTCTACAAGCAGGGCGGCTTCACCGACGACGAGGTGGCGCGCTTGCGCGAGCATACGCGCAGGATGTCGTTCGACGAGATCACCTATCCCGGCTACGCGCCCGACACCGGCGACGGCGCCAAGCTCTTCGCCGACTACACCGCGCAACTGTTCGGCGCGCCGGTGCCGATCGCGCCCGCGGCCGGCACGGCGGACGTCGGCCCGGTCCCCGGCGACGGGCCGGACCCGGTGGTGGACGCCGCGCCCGCCGTGCTGCCCTCCACCGCGCTCGGCCGCCTCGCTTGGGCTGCGCTTCTGCGCGACGAGTGGGACGGTTTCGCCAGCCGCTACGTCTTCGACGTGCGCCCCTTGACCAACGACCGACCGTACTTCGCCGCCTACATCAAGCCGGCCGACCTCCTGCGCGTCACCGACAGGCTGGAGGCGGTGCAGGACGAGTGGGGCACCCTGATCCTGTGGGCGACGCTCGCTATCGCCGTCATCACGGCCTCGACGCTGATCGCGATCCCCGTGGCGTTCGGCTGGCGCACCGTATTCTCGCGCACGCCGGGCAAGGGGCTCACCATCCTGTACTTCGCCTGCCTCGGGCTGGGCTACATCGTGGTCGAGGTCGGGCTGATCGCCGATTTCGTGCTGGCTCTGTCGAACGCCGCCCTGTCGGCCTCGGTGATGATCACCGGCATGCTTGTCTTCTCCGGCCTCGGCTCCTTGGTTTCGGAGCGGCTGCTGCCCCGCGCTCGGGTGGCGATGCCCTTCGTGTTCCTGGGGATCGCCGCGATCCTGGTCGGCTACGGCCTGTTCTTGCACTGGCCGCTGCAGCGCATCGGCACCTATTCCTACGGCGTGCGTCTCGCGCTGTGCTTCCTGCTCGTCATGCCCCCCGCCGTCCTGATGGGGATGCCGATGCCGGTGGCGATGGCGACGCTGGCCAGCCTGCGCAAGGAGACGATGTTCCTGTGGGCCTGGGGCATCAACGGCTGCTTCTCGGTGATCGGCGCGGCGCTGGTGCCGATCGTCTCCACCACCTTCGGGCTGTCGAGCGTGCTGGAGCTGGGCGCCTGCGCCTACCTCCTCGCCATCCCCGCCTTCTTCGCGGTGCTGTTGCCGCTGCGCGCCGGGGGCGGCGAGCGGCACGGGCTGCTGGAAATGCCGGCGGACTCGCTGCAGCGGGCGGGATGAACGATGCGGGCGATGCCGCCCATCGCCATGATCGCATCGTCGTCATGGCGGTAGGATTGCCCACGCCGGCAGATTGAAGGCTTCGGCTTCCGCATCCCTCGGTGGCCCACCGAAGAACGTCGTGAAACCCTCCGTCCAATCCGTGGCGCCGAGCACGACGGCATGGATCTCGAACCCGTCGGGATGGTCTCGGAAGCCCGGCTTGTCGCGGAGCGGGACGATGGCGGCCTCCGCCGCCGCACGGTCGGCGTAGATGCCGATATGCAACTCGGTCTCACGGCGATCCTCTACTGGCGGATGAACCAAAGGTCATGAACGGAAGCCACGCATCTCTCCACACAGATGCGATCCATTAACCAATCCGGGCGAGCCTTCCATGATCGAGAGATCGGAGGCCAGCCATGCCGTCGTGTTCATCTCAACCGAGTTCCGCCACGCTGCGGCTCTCCAAAGCGCGGCTGCGCTGGCGGCGCGCCGCAGACGAACTGCTGATCGGCGCCATCTTCGACGAACTGACCATCGTGCGCCGCGACGGCGACTGCTTCGGCCGCTCGGCCCGCCAGGCGGCCCTGATGCCGGCGATTGTGCCCGCCATGGTGCCGATGCAAAAAACCGGGGCGCGGCAGGCGCCGGCCCCGGTGTTCTGATCACGCCTCGACCCGGCCAGCGGCCGGGCGGAAAAGCTTACGGCAGCATCACGGTGTTGACGACGTGGATCACGCCGTTCGACTGCATCACGTTGGGGATCGTCACCGTGGCGGCGTCGCCTTTCGAGTCGGTGATGACGATCGCCTTGCCCTTCTCGGTGGCGGTGAGCGGCTCGCCCTGCACGGTCTTCAGCTCGGCCTTGCCGCCGCCGGCCTTGATCTGCTCCATCAGGTCCTTGGCGGTCAGCGTGCCCGGCACGACGTGGTAGGTCAGCACGGCCTGCAGCTGCGCCTTGTTCTCGGGCTTCAGGAGGTTGTCTACGGTGCCCGGCGGCAGCTTCTTGA
>CALMRL010000224.1:2237-3529 GCA_937873345.1 uncultured Beijerinckiaceae bacterium
TGCGAGTTGCCGGCGTTCTCGATGATGTTCTTGTTTGCGTACCGCGGCGCGCCGCCGACCATCGGGTCCTTCGCCGGCGCCGTGCCGGCCAAGCCCGCCAGGGCGAGCGCGACGGCGCCGGCCAGCATCATGCGGTTGCTCTTCATTCGGTGTACTCCATTGCGAAGACGGGTCAGTCGCCCACTTCGAACAGCATCTACGTGACAGGGTCACGAAAGGTTTCCGGGTCTCGCCGCGTGATAGGCCCATGCGACTCGTGAGTTAACGCCGAAGCTCCGGCGGCCGGGCGGTGCCGACCGCGGAGGGCCCGCCGTCCTCCGCCGTCGCTGCCTCGCCGCCGTGCCGCGTGCCCTCCGGCAGGTGCATGCGCGCGAGGATCGCCGCCGTCTCCGAATGCCAGGGCTTTGGAGCGACGAGCGTCGGCGCGCCGGCTCCCGCCCGCGGCACCAGCCGCACGATGCGGGTGCCCTCCCGGCAGAGGTCGGCGAGCAGCGCCGGCAGCATGGCCGCGGTCTGCCTCTTGGTGTCGTGGAACAGGATGATGCCGTTGTGGTGCGGGCGCCGCCTCAGCAGGTCGAGCACGCGGGCGCGTTCGGCGTCGGGCGTCATCACCAGCCAGTCCGCCGCCCACAGGTCGGCGCCGAACACGACGATGCCGCGCCGGTCGAGATGCGCCAGCAGCGCCTCCGTGTCGGCGAAGCCGGGGAAGCGGAAGAAGGGCACGTGCGGGTGCTCGGGCGAAGCCTCCGCGCCGTAGGCCGCGCGCTCGTCCGCCGCGATGCCGGCCTCGATGTCGCGCACGCCCGACGCCTCGTCGAGGCCGCGCAGGGTGAAGGAGGGGTGGGTCATCGAGTGGTGGCCGACGCCGTGGCCCTCCTCGACCTCCCGCCGCACCAGCGCGGGATACGCGGCGGCGGCGCGCCCGATCAGGAAGAAGGTGGCGTGCACGCCGGCCGCTTCGAGCGCGCGCAGCACCTCCGGGGTGGTCTCGGGCGAGGGACCGTCGTCGAAGGTCAGCACCACCTCGCGGTCGGCAAGGGCGAGCGTCTGCGGGTAAGTCTCGGTGCCGAGATGCAACGGCGCGGCGGTGGCGTCGACCGGCAGCGCGCGCTCGGCGAGCCGGCAGGCGGGTTGCGCGCTTTTCGCCTTTCGCGCGGCCGGATCGGCCGCCCCTGCGGAGGATGGGTTGGCCAGCGCGGAGGCGGGCCACAGGACAGCGGCGAGCAGGCAGATAGAGAGGGCGCGGGGCATCGGGTTCGCGGGCTTCCTCGTTCTTACCGCGAGCGCCGCCG
>CALMRL010000225.1:0-305 GCA_937873345.1 uncultured Beijerinckiaceae bacterium
GGCGCTGCACAAGTTCAACCCCGTTCGCGTCGGCTGGATCGCCGACCTCGTGCCGCGCACGCTCGGGACGCGCGGCGGCGGGGCGGACAGGCCGCTCGCCGGCTTCCGCATCCTCGACGTCGGCTCGGGCGGCGGCATCCTGTCGGAAAGCCTCGCCCGCCTCGGCGCCGCGATGGTCGGCATCGACCCGGCGCCGAACAACATCGCGGTCGCCGCGCGCCATGCCGAGCGGGGCGGCCTCGCGATCGACTACCGCTGCACCACCGTGGAGGGGGTCGCCAAGGCGGGGGAGCGCTTCGACGCCG
>CALMRL010000225.1:324-9635 GCA_937873345.1 uncultured Beijerinckiaceae bacterium
CTCAACCGCACGGCGAAGAGCTACGCCCTGGCGATCGTCGGCGCGGAATACGTGCTGCGCTGGCTGCCGCGCGGCACCCACGACTGGCACCGCTTCGTCACGCCGGACGAGTTCTCCGAGCGGATGCGGCGCAACGGGCTGGCGGAGGTCGCGCGCACCGGCGTGGTGTTCAACCCGCTGCGCCGCTCGTGGTCGACGTCGGGCGACACCGGCTGCAACTACATGCTGGCGGCGCGCAGGACCGCGACCTGAGGGAGCCTGATGGTCATCGAACCGGAACGAGCGCCGGAGCCGCTTCGCCGCCGGCGGGCCGCCGCTGCGCCGCGCCTCGTGCCTCTGCGCCCGACCGTGCTCCTCTGCGGCAAGTGCCTGAAGCGCTGCGACGACGGCAAGGCGCTGCGCCGCGCTCTGAAGGACGGGGCAAAGGTGCGCGCCGCCGAGGTGGGGCTCAAGAAGGTGCGGATCGTCAAGGCCGGCTGCCTCGGCCTGTGCCCCAAGGGCGCGCTGGTGGTGGCGAGCGCGGCGACGCTGGCCAGCGGCGAGGCGGTGCTGCTGCGCGACGCGAGCGAGGTGGCGGCAGTGCTGCCGCGGCTGCTGCCGGGGTAGGAGGCGGACGCCGCAATGGCGGGGGAACCGGCCAAGAGGGGGGTGGCCGATCCCGTGCATGGGGCGCGAAACGGACGTTCTCCGACCGCTGCCCGAACGATCGGTCAGCCACCATCGTCTCGCAAGCCGGCCTGCAGCGTGCTACGAACGAAATGCCATGGACAAGAAGATCAAGGCTCCACCCAGCGACAGAAACAGCAAAAGTACGCCTGTCACTACGAAGGTGATGCGGAGCGCGAAGACTGGTCAGACCGTGACGATCAGGGGCTTCAACGCATTGAAGGACAAGAGTCCCAAGATCGAGAAGGGCGTGAGCCTGCTGAAGCCCATTGCGCGACAGGCGCTCAAACAACGATCAAGCAAGCGCGAGACGGCGTAGCCCTTGCCGGGCATCCTCCTTGACACGCATGCTCTGTATTGGCTCGTGACCGGGGCGGAAACGCTCACCGATGGCGCTCTGATCGCCATCGGCGAGTGTCAGTCGGCAGGCACGCTCTATGTCTCCCCCATCACGGCGTGGGAGCTGTCGCTCGCTGCTCAGAAGCCTGCACATAGAGATCCTCCCCGCCTTGGCTCGCCCATCGCGACGTGGTTTCGCGCGGCCGTGCGTGTCACCTCCGCCAAGATTGTCCCGATCCAGCAAAAGATCGCGACGGCAGCCGCGGAAGTGCCCGTCGCGAAAGGTCACAAGGATCCGGGCGATTGTTTTCTCATCGCGACGGCAAGGGTGCGCGGCATCCCTCTTGTCTCGCGCGACCTTATATTGAGGGATATGGCGGATCACGGATATATCGACGTCATAGTTTGCTGATCGGGTGACCAGCGAGCGATGCGAGAGCGGCGGCGCTGCCGCGGCTGCTGCCCGCGACCTTTGCCGGGCGGGACGGCTGAGGGGGCAAGCCTGATCGGCTGGTCCGTGCGACGGTCGCAAGGAGGCGGAAGGCGGCCCGTCCGCTTCCGCCAAGGCGGTGGCCGCCGTCGGAGCTGTCACAGGGCTCCATCGAAGGCCGAACGGGCGTTCCTGATCGCGGCGTGGCTGCGATCGGCCCACCGGACAAGGACGGCGAGCGGTTCGAGGATGGTCTCACCCAGGGACGTCAGACGGTATTCGACGCTGGGCGGCTTGGTCGGGAACACCGTCCGCGCGATCAGGCCATCGCGTTCAAGATCGCGAAAGGTCTGCGTCAGCATCCGTTTGGAGATGTCCGGTATCGCGCGCTGAACGGCGCTGAAGCGGTGCGGGCCCGCGGCGAGGGTGCCCAGGATCAGCGTCGACCATTTGTCCCCGATGCGGTCGAGAACGTCCCGTACCGGGCAATCCGCGTCGGGCGAGCCGCCCGGCCGCCGTTCACCGAGGCAGCTGCCCCTGCCTCCCGCCGCCACCGTGGTTACCGCTGCCTCTCCCTGTCCCAAAAACCTGCCTCCTTCACGCCCAGCGTGGTCTCATCTAGTTACCTTGTGTTCGTAGCGAACCACAGGGAGAATGCTCATGTCCACCTCGCCCAGGCTTTTCGTGTCCGGCGCCACAGGTCACCTCGGACGCCTCGTCATCGACGCGCTGCTCGAGACGGTGCCGGCCGGCGCCATCGTGGCGGGCGTGCGCGATCCTGCCAAGGAGGCCGCGGTCGCGCTGCGCGACAAGGGCGTCGAGGTCCGCATCGCGAACTATGCTCGTCCGGAGACCTTGGCGAGCGCGCTTGCCGGCATCGACCGCCTTCTTCTGATCTCCGGCAGCGAGGTCGGCCAGCGCACGGCGCAGCACCGCAACGTGATCGCTGCCGCGAAGGACGCCGGCGTGGGCCTGATCGCCTACACCAGCATCCTTCATGCGGACAGGTCCCCGCTGTTCCTCGCGGCCGAGCATCGCGCCACGGAGGCTGCCCTTGCGGAAGCCGGCGTGCCGTATACGCTGCTGCGCAACGGCTTCTACACCGAAGTCTACACGTGGCGGCTGCCGCTCGCCCTGGAGCACGGCACGCTTGTCGGCGCCGCCGGAGAAGGGCGCATCTCGTCCGCGGCGCGTGCCGACTATGCCAGGGCGGCGGCGATCGTCCTGGCCGCAGGCGATCATGCTGGCCGCACCTACGAACTGGCGGGCGATCCCGCCTTCACTATGGCCGAGTTGGCCGCGGTGGCGAGCGAGACGTCCGGCAAGACGGTCACCTACCGAAACGTGACGGCCGAGGACTACCGCTCGGGGGCGTTGAAGGCCGGCGTGCCGGAGACGTTCGCCAAGATCCTGTCGGATACCGATGCGGGCGCGGCGACGGGTGCGCTGTTCGATGATGGCGGCGAGCTTGCCCGCCTGATCGGTCGGCCGACGACCCCCTTCCGTGCCACGGTCGCGGACTTCATCCAGACCTCGGCGTCGACGGACCAACCTTCGAGCCACGCATAGGTCCCCTTGCCTGCAGCCGCGACTAACGCCCCGCGACCTGCCCCACGCATCGCCCGGGGGCGGTCGCATCGGGGTCCGGCGCCGGGCGGCCTTGACGCGGCGCGGCGGGGCGGCACACTCGCCGCTATGAAGGAACAGCACGCTCCACCCGAGGCAAGGCACCTGACCGACGGCCACCCCGTCGGCGCGCACGACGTCGGCGGCCGGCCGGGGCCGCGGGTGGAGAAGGACGAGCACCCCCACGCGCTGTGGGAATACCGCGTCGACGCGATGATGCTGCTGCTGTCGGCGCGCGGGCTGCTCACCACCGACGAGCTGCGCCGCCACATCGAGGGGCTCGGCGCCGGCGCCTACGAGGGCATGGAGTACTACGAGCGCTGGTGCGCGGCGCTCGCCGCGGCGATGATCGACCGCGGCGTGGTCACCGCCGACGAGCTCGGCCGCAAGCTGGCCGAGGTGGCGGCGCGCGAGCCGTGAGCGCGCAAGCCTTCGGCGCGGCCGACCCCTTCGCCGTCGGCGCGGCCGTGCGCGTGCGCCTCAGCTGGCCGCCGGGGCACATCCGTACCCCGGCCTACATCCGCGGCCACGTCGGCACCGTGGCGGCGAACCTCGGCGCGCACCCCAACCCCGAGGAGATCGCCTTCCGCCGCTCGGGACAGCCGGGCTCGGTGCTGTACCGCGTGCGCTTCCGGCAGGACGTGGTCTGGCCCGACTACCGCGGCCCGGCTTCCGACACGCTCGACGTCGAGATCTACCACCACTGGCTCGAAGCAGCGGGGGCCGCGCGTTGAGCGACACGCATCACGACCACCCGCCGGACGCGCCGCCGACGCATTACCAGCGGATGGAGATCGCCCTGCGCGAGATCCTGATGGCCAAGAGCGTCTTCACGCCCGACGACGTGCGCCGCGAGGTCGAGGCGATGGAGGGTCGCTCGGCCGGCACCGGCGCGCGGCTCGTCGCCCGCGCCTGGGTCGATCCGGCCTTCAAGGCGCGGCTCCTCGACGACGCCCGCCTCGGCGCCGCGGAGATGGGTATCCCGCCCGGCCCCTATCGCGTGCTGGTGATGGAGAACACAGCCACGCTCCACAACATGATCGTGTGCACGCTGTGCTCCTGCTACCCCCGCGTCCTGCTCGGCCTGCCGCCGGCCTGGTACAAGGGCACGGCCTATCGCTCGCGCGCCGTGCGCGAGCCGCGCGCCGTGCTGGCGGAGTTCGGCTTCGCGCTCGCCGACGACGTCGCCTTGCGCGTCCACGACTCCACCGCCGACATGCGCTACATGGTGCTGCCGATGCGCCCCGCCGGCACCGAGGGCTGGAGCGAGGAGGAGCTGGCGCGGCTCGTCACCCGCGACAGCCTGATCGGCGTGGCGCCGGCGCTCGATCCTCAGGCGCTCGGGCGCGCTTCGGACGCTGCGGGATAGATCGGGTCCCGCGCGCGCCGTCTTCGACGGATCGACGATCCTCCCTACACGCCCGAGGCGCCGCCGTCCGAGCGCGGGTCGTGCCCGGCCTCGATGCGGCCGTCGGGGCGGCGGATCAGCGCGCCGGCGTGTCCCAAGAGGTCGGCGTAGGGCTGATCGACGACGTGCAGTTCGTGGCCGACGCCGCGCAGCCGCCGCAGCAGCGTGTCGTCGAAGCGCGGCTCGACGGTGAGCGCGGTGGTTTCCGTGCCCCAGGCCTTGCCGTAGAGGAAGCGCGGCCCGTCGAGCGCCGCCGCCACGCCCTCGCCCATCAGCAGCCTCGTGAACAGCTGCGCCTGGAACTGCGGCTGCCCGTCGCCGCCCATCGCGCCGTAGGACACGACGCGACCGTCGTCGAAGAGGCAGAGCGGCGGGTTGAGCGTGTGCGGCGGCCGGCGCCCCGGCTCCAGCGGGTTCACTGACCCCGGGTCGAGCGAGAAGGCGAAGCCGCGGTTCTGCAGCAGCACGCCGGTCGCCGGCAGCACGCAGCCCGAGCCGTATTCCCAGTAGATCGACTGGATGAACGACACCGCCAGGCCGGTGTGATCGATCGCCCCCATCCATACCGTGTCGCCCGCCGCCGGCCTGACGGGGCCGATGGCGGCGCGGCCCATGTCGATCATCGCCGCCTCGCGCGCCAGCGCCTTGCCGGTGAGGAAGTCGGCGGGGTCGACGCGCAGGCGGTCGTAGTCGGTGACGACGCGGTCGCGGATGGCGAGCGCCCGCTTCGACGCCTCGATCAGCCCGTGGATGTGCTCGAAGCTCTCCGGGCGCGCATGGCCGGAAATTTGGCCGAGCCGATCGAACATCCCGAGGATGAGCAGGCTGGCCAATCCTTGCGTCGGCGGCGGCGCGTTGTAGTGCGTGCGCGCCCCTGAGCGCCCCCCTGCATCGCCAGCGAGGCGCAGGCTCAAGGGATCGCGCCAGCGGGCGCGGTAGCCGCGCAGGTCGTCGCGCGTCGCCATCGCGCCGATCCGCTCGATGTCGGCGGCGATCTCGCGGCCGACGTCGCCGCGGTAGAAATCATCCAAGCCGGCGTGCGCCAGCTGCTCCAGCGTCGCGGCGAGCTTCGGCGCGTGCCGCTTCGTGCCGGCCTTGGGGATCGCGCCGTCGACGAGGAAGGCGTCCGCGAAGCCGGGGGCCTGCTTCAGCGCGGCGAACTCGAAGGGCACCGTGCGCTCCTCCGAGGGCGACTGCGCGTAGCCCTCGGAGGCGAGCGTGATCGCCCGATGCAGGATGTCGGCGAGCGGCAGCCGGCCGCCGCCGGCTTCGGCCATCTCGCGCGCCAGGATCCAGCCGCCGACGGTGCCGGGCACGGTGACGGCGGCGTGGGGGCCGCGCGGCGGGATGCGGTCGTACCCGAGTTCCGCATAGTGCCGGCGCGTCGCCCGCGACCCGGCGGGGCCAGCGGCCTCGATGTACCGGACCCGTCCGCCCGGCTCGCGGATCAGCCAGAAGCCGTCGCCGCCGATCGCGTTCATGTGGGGATAGACGACCGCGATCACCGCCGCCATCGCGATGGTCGCCTCGATGGCGTTGCCGCCGGCGAGCAGGATGTCGCGGCCGGCATCCGCCGCCGCCCGGTGCGGCGCGGCGGCGGCGGCGCGCTCGAAGACCTGGCTTTCCAACGCTCTTCTCCCGCTGGGCTGGCGCGCGCCCATGCCGTATCCGTGCCGCGAGGGGGCAACCTACAATGCTGGCTAGGTTAATGGTATTCAGAGATTGCTAGTAATGGCAAGATACTTGAACAAGTATACATTTAGCAGAGGATAAGCGTATTGATATTTAAAAGCAAATAGTACCAGAAAATGCGCTTACAAATCGCTAGAATATGGCCGTTCAATTTGCGCTGGCGCGATCTTTGGGCTAATTTGGGGGGCTTCAGAGTTTGTGACAACTTTGTGATATTGAAGATACAATCCGTCTCTAATTTCTTTCGGCGCAGATCTTGGAAGAAGTCGTATTTGCTCCATAATATAACTTGCAGCGCGGCGTCTGTTGTCCAATTCTCGATCAATTTTTGCGGCAGCCGTACCTCTAAAGGCGAGCAGGCCGCCGGTGATACCAAGTCCTAGAGCAATTGGTCCCGCAATTACAAAAGTCACAGATGGTACAGCTATGGCTAGAGCATATGCCGCCGCCACTCCCAATAATCCACCGAAAGAGCCTACAAGTCCCGCTGTGCCTTCGAGCGAGAGACGTTTAGATGTTTTGCTTACCCTATCAATTACATCCAAACCCTCGTTGATTGCAGATCGAAGACTAGCAGAAACGGAAGATCTAGTTCTTTCTGTCATGAAGATAAAATAAATCTACGTGCTTCAATCATTTCCTCTTCAATTCTCTGGCGGGCCAGGAAGACATACTTTTTATCGACAGAAAGACGATAAAAGGTCTGGCTAAATTTTGCTAGAGCATAAACCAATGCCACAATAATCATGGGACTTATTTGATTAATTTCTGATGTGTACTTTATAAACGGATCTCTATAACTAAATACTGATGTAAGTACACCAAGTATTAATAACACTGATATGTACAATCCAGCAACAATACCAAAAAATTGTATCCGCTGAGAGTGAGCCAAAACCTCTAATTTGTCAGATAATGTTCGCGCCGCGGATAGCAGCTCATTTAGATCGTCAGCGTCATCAGTCTGGTACATGATCATGCTTTAGGTTGGCGAAGCCCTGCCCCAATAGTAAATGAAAGTCAGATGATAGCAAGGTGACCCACCGCCGGTAGCAGATGCCCCATGGCCAAGCGCCCGCCCAGTCGCTAGATCGCGGGGCATGGCCGCTCCCCCGCTTCTCACCCTGCAAGGCATCCATCTCACCCTCGGCGGCGGCGGCACGCCGCTGCTCGCCGGCGCCGACCTCACCGTGGCGCAGGGCGAGCGCCTGTGCCTCGTCGGGCGCAACGGCTCGGGCAAGTCGACCCTGCTCAAGGTCGCCGCCGGCATGCTGGAGCCGGACTCCGGCGTGCGCTTCCTGCAGCCCGGCACCGCCGTGCGCTACCTGCCCCAGGAGCCGGACCTGTCGGGCTTCGCCACCACCCTCGCCTACGTCGAGGAGGGGTTGGGCCCGCTCGACGACCCCTACCGCGCCGTGTCGCTGCTGAACGAGCTCGGCATGACCGGCGAGGAGGACCCCAAGGCGTTGTCCGGCGGCGAGGCGCGCCGCGCGGCGCTCGCCCGCGTGCTGGCGCCCGAGCCCGACGTGCTGCTGCTGGACGAGCCGACCAACCACCTCGACCTGCCGGCGATCGAATGGCTGGAAGCCGAGCTGAAGTCGCTGCGCTCGGCGCTGGTGCTGATCAGCCACGACCGGCGCTTCCTGTCCAATCTCACCCGCTCCACCGTGTGGATCGACCGCGGCGCGACGCGGGCGCTGGGCAAAGGCTTCGCCGCCTTCGAGGCGTGGCGCGACACGCAGCTTGAGGAGGAGGAGCGCCAGCAGCACAAGCTCGACCGGCAGATCGTCGCCGAGGAGCATTGGCTGCGTTATGGAGTGACCGCGCGGCGCAAGCGCAACGTCGGGCGATTGGCGAAGCTGCACGGGCTGCGCACCGAGCGGCGCGAGCACCGCCGCGTCGCCGGCGACGTCAAGCTCGCGGCGAGCGAGGGTGGGCAGTCCGGCAAGCTGGTGATCGAGGCGAAGGGGCTCGCCAAACGGTACGACGCGCGCGCCATCGTCGAGGGTTTCTCGATCCGGGTGCAGCGCGGCGACCGTCTCGGCGTGGTCGGGGCGAACGGGGCGGGCAAGACGACGCTGCTCTCGATGATGACGGGGTCGCTCGCCCCCGACAGCGGCACGGTGCGCCTCGGCGCCAACCTCGCGATGGCGACGCTCGATCAGAAGCGCACCAGCCTCGACGCCTCGACGACGCTGCGCGACGCCCTGACCGGCGGCGGCTCCGACACGGTGGAGGTCAACGGCGAGCGCAAGCACGTCATCGGCTACATGAAGGATTTCCTGTTCTCCCCCGAGCAGGCGCGCACCCCGATCGGCCGGCTCTCCGGCGGCGAGCGCGGCCGGCTGATGCTGGCCCGCGCGCTGGCGCAGCCCTCCAACATGCTGGTGCTGGACGAGCCGACCAACGACCTCGACCTGGAAACGCTCGACCTCCTCCAGGAGATGCTCACCGACTATCCCGGCACCATCCTGCTGGTGAGCCACGACCGCGACTTCCTCGACCGGGTGGCGACGGCGACGTTGGTCGCCGAGGGCGACGGGCACTGGCAGGACTACGCCGGCGGTTACACCGACATGGTGGCGCAGCGCGGCTCGGGCGTCCAAGCCCGCACCATCGAAACGCGCACGATCGACGCCGCGCCGGCCGCCAAGGATGCGGCCCGGCCGATGGCGCCGCGCGCGGCCTCCAGGGAGAAGCTGTCGTTCAAGGAGAAGCACGCCCTCGACACGCTGCCGAAGACGATCGCCACGCTCGACAAGAAGAAGGCCAAGCTGCGCGGCGTGCTCGACGACCCCAACCTCTACAGTCGCGACCCCACGGGCTTCGCCAGGCACTCCGCGGATTTCGCCAAGCTGGAGGCCGAGCTGGCGGCGGCGGAGGAGGAGTGGCTGGCGCTGGAGATGCGCCGCGAGGCGATCGAGGGGTCGGTTCCGTGATTCGTTAAGAAACCCTTGTTTCACGTGAAACAATCCACCGCCTCGTGGTCGCAGCGACAAGGCGCCGCTTGAGGGCTGTGGACAGGAAACCGAACGGCCCCGCTCCGCCTTGGCTCCTCGCTAGGACTCGACGGGGACATTCATGACGCAGGCGGCGAAGCATCATCCGGACCTCCTGCCCGGCGCCCCGCAGCCCGCCGCGCCTCGCGAC
>CALMRL010000226.1 GCA_937873345.1 uncultured Beijerinckiaceae bacterium
GCTCTGCCACACCAGCATCTCGCCGGGGTGGACGGAAAACACCTGCGGCTCGCCCGCGAAATTGGCGGTGAAGCGCAGCGCTCCCTCCTCGTAATGCCAGACGACGTCGAGGCCGCCGGCGCCCACCCGTTCATAGGTGGCGTGCAGGAAAGCGCCGTTCATCAATGGCAGCACCTCGCGGCGGCGAATCGCCAGCAGCGCCTTGGTCTCGGCGAGCACCTCGGCGAAGGCAGGGCGCCCACGGTCGTCCCAGTCGAGGCGCGAGCGGGCGAAGGTGTCAAGCGCGGTGGGGTCCGGCACGTGTTCGCCGAAGCTCGTGAACTTCTCGAACTCCCTCGCGCGACCCTTGCGCACGGCCTCTTCAAGGTCGGGCTCGTTCTCGAAGTTGACGAAGAACAGGAACGGCGTCTTCGCCCCCCACTCGTCGCCCATGAACAGCATCGGGATCTGCGGCGACAGCAGCAGGCCGGCGCGGGCGAGCTTGAGGTGCCCGGCGTCGGCGAGCGTCGTCAGCCGATCGCCGACCGCGCGGTTGCCGATCTGATCGTGGTTCTGCAGGAAGGCGACGAACGCCTGCGGCGGCAGGCCGTCGGTCTTCTCGCCGCGGACGTGGTCGAGGTTGGCGGAGTAGTCGCCCTGGTAGGCGAAGCCCTCGGCGAGGCAGCGGCCGAGGCGCCCGACCGTGTCGCCGCCGAAATCACCGTAGTAACCCTCGTGCTCGCCGGTCAGCAGCACGTGCCAGCAGTGCTGGATGTCGTCGTCCCACTGCGCGTCGTAGCTCAGCGGCTCGCCGCTGCCGCCGCGAGTCAGGCGGCGTGCCTCGTTCGCCTCGTTCTCCAGCACGAGGTGGACGTGGCGGCCGGGAAAGACGTCGCGGATGCGATCGGCCAGCTCGTCGAGGAAGTGCCTGGGGCTGTCGTCGAGGATGGCATGCACCGCATCGAAGCGCAGGCCGTCGATGTGAAACTCCTCGATCCAGTACATCGCGTTCTGCACGAAGAACTCGCGCACCACGTCGCTCGCCTCGCCGGCACCGTCGAAGTTGATGCCGGCGCCCCACGGAGTCTCGTGGCGCTCGGTGAAGAAGCTCTTGGCGTAGGAGTGCAGGAAGTTCCCCGTCGGGCCGAAGTGGTTGTAGACCACGTCGAGGAACACCATCAGCCCGAGCTCATGCGCCCGGTCGACGAGGCGCTTGAGATCGTCGGGCGAGCCGTAGCAGTTGTTGGGGGCATAGGGCAGCACGCCGTCGTAGCCCCAGGTGCGAAGCCCAGACGTCTCGGCGAGCGGCATCAGCTCGATCGCGGTGATGCCGGTCTCGACGAAGTGCGGCAGGCGCTCGGCGAGCGCGGCATAGGTCCCCTTGCGCGTCGCGGTGCCGAGATGCACCTCGGAGAGCACGACCTCGTTCCATGGCCGGCCGCGCCAGCCGTCGTCGCGCCAACCGTAGGCGGCGGGATCGAGCACGGTGGAGCGGCGGTCGAGGTCGTCCTCCTGGAAGCGCGAAGCAGGGTCCGGCACGAGGTCGCCGGCGCCGTCGATGCTGAAGCCGTAGCGCTCACCGGTCCTGGCCTGCGCATCCTCGAGTCTGTACCAACCTTGTCCGACCATCGGCATGGCGGTACGCCGCTCGCCGCAGCGCAGCTCGACCGCCTCGGCGGTCGGCGCCCAGAGGGCGAAGCGGACGCCCCCGTCGGTGATCTCGGCGCCGAATGGCATGGCGTGCCGGCTGTGGGTCATGGGTCTGTTTGGTGCTGGAGAACGACGAAGGAGCGGGGATCGAGCGGGAAGGGGTGCGCCGGCGTCATCAACGCGGCCTCGGTTGCGCATGACCCATCCGGCGCGACGGAGGCGAAGATCGGGCAGAAGGCCCCGCAGGGAAAGGATGGCGGCAGATGGAAGTCGCGGCGCTCGCCGCCCGCGTTGAACAGAAGCAGGATGCGGTCGCCCGGCGGCCCGTCGTTGCCGATCTGCATGCCGAGCGCGCGACGCTCATGGATCCCCCATAGGCTTCCGGTCATCTCCTGGCCGTCCTCGGCCAGCCAATACACGTCCTTCAATCCCGTCGCCGCGATCACCCCTCCGGTGAAGAACTCGCGACGGCGAAAGGCGTCGAAGCGCTTACGCAGCGCCGCGAGGTTGGCGACGTAATCGACCAGGGTTGGATCGGTTGCGTCGTGCCAGCGCATCCAGTTCGTCGCGTTGTCCTGGCAGTAGGCGTTGTTGTTGCCGTCCTGCGAGCGGGAGAACTCGTCGCCCATCAGCAGCATCGGCGTGCCGACGGCGAGCACGGCGCTGGCGAGCATGTTGCGCTTCGCCCGCCGGCGGCGCGCCAGCACCGCCTCGTCGATCGCGCCGCCCTCGACGCCGTTGTTCGCGGAATAGTTCGGCTCGTGTCCGTCGCGGTTGTCCTCGCCGTTGGGCAGGTTGTGGCGACGCTCGTAGCTGACCACGTCGTGGAGGGTGAAGCCGTCGTGCGAGGCGACATACTGCACCGAAGCCCAAGGCTTGCGCCCGTCATGGTCGAACAGGTCGCTCGATCCCGACATGCGCCGCGCCAACCCCGGCACCAGCCCGCCGTCGCCGCGCCAAAATGCGCGGACATCGTCGCGGAAGCGGTCGTTCCAGTCGCCCCACCCGGTGGGAAAGCGGCCGACGCGATAACCGCCCGAGCCGAGGTCCCAGGCTTCCGCGATCAGCTTGACGCGGCCGAGCACAGGATCCTGCGCGACCGCCTGCAGAAAGGCGCCGCTCTCGGCGACGTCGAAGGGCGCACGGGCGAGCGCAGGGGCGAGGTCGAAGCGAAAGCCGTCGACGTGGTAGCTCTCGACCCAATGCCGCAGGCTGTCGAGCACCAGCTGCAGGACGCGGGGATGCGACACGTCCAGCGTGTTGCCGCAGCCTGTGCAGTCCCAATACGAACGCAGGTCGCCCGGCACCAGCTTGTAGTACGAGCGGTTGTCGACGCCCTTGAAAGACAGGGTCGGGCCGGTGGCGCCGCCCTCGCAGGTGTGATTGTAGACGACGTCGAGGATCACCTCGATGCCGGCGGAATGCAGCGTCTTGACCGCGGCGCGCAGGCCCGCGGCGCCGTCCGGCCCGAGGTAGCGCGGCTCGGGCGAGAAGAAGTTCAGCGTCGAGTAGCCCCAGTAGTTGCGAAGCTCCTTGCGCACGAGGAACCAGTCGTCGACGAAGGCGTGGATCGGCAGCAGCTCGACGGCGGTGACGCCGAGCCTGACGAGATGCTCGACGATTGCGGGGTGGCCGAGCGCGGTGTAGGAGCCGCGCACCCTCTCCGGCAGCTCCGGATGCAGCTGGGTGAAGCCCTTGACGTGCGCCTCGTAGATCAGCGTGTCGCGCCAGGGCACGTCGGGAGGACGGTCCTGTCCCCAGGTCTGGGCAGGGTCCTCCACCACCCCCTTCGGCATCATCGGCGCGCTGTCGCGGCGGTCGGGCGCGGCGTCGCCGCGGCCGCCGGGGCGAAAGCCGTTCAGCGCCTCGTGCCAGCGCACCCGCCCCGCAATCTGCCGGGCGTAGGGATCGAGCAGCAGCTTGTTCGGATTGAAGCGCAGGCCTGCGGCAGGGTCGTATGGGCCGTGGACGCGATAGCCGTAGAGCTGGCCAGGACGGGCGTCGCGCAGAAAGCCGTGCCACACCTGGTTGGTACAGCAGGGCAGCGCGTGCCGCCCCGACTCGCCGCGCCCCATCTTATCGAACAGGCACAGCTCGACGCGGGTGGCGTTGGCGGAGAACAGGGCGAAATTGACGCCGTCGCCAGTCCAGGTGGCACCAAGGGGATGCGGTTCCCCGTCTTCCAGATCAGTCAACTGCGATCAGCGCCCGGCCGCGGTCCAGTCCGGTACGCCGACACGCCATCCCGCAGCGGCTCCGGCCGTCGCGCCAGCGACCTCCCTGTCCTCGAACCGGCCGCCGAGCTCATGCAGGAACACCCGGCACCAGTTCTCGACGTCATTGGCCTCGATCGTATCCATCATCGCCCGCCAGCGCTCCTTGCGCTCGCGCAGCGGCATCTCGAAGGCGCGCTGGATGGCGGAGGCAGTTTCTTCGAGGTTGTAGGGGTTGACGATCAGCGCCTCTGGCATCTCGTGCACCGCGCCGGCGAAGCGTGACAGCACCAGCACACCGGGGTCGTCGGGGTTCTGCGCGGCGACGTACTCCTTGGCGACGAGGTTCATGCCGTCGCGCAACGGCGTCACCAACCCCACTTTCGCGATGCGGTAGAGCCCGGCCAGCGCCGAGCGGCTCATCGCCTTGTTGACATAGCGCACCGGCGTCCAGTCGACGTCACCGAGCCGGCCGTTGACGTGGCCGACGTGCTCGGCCACCTCGCGCTGCATCTCGGCGTACTCTGGCACCTCGGAGCGCGACTTCGGCGTGATCTGCAGCAGCGTCACCCGCGCCTTCATCGCGGCGGCGGACTTCTCGACGAAGGTGGCGAAGGAGTCGATGCGCTCGCGGATGCCCTTGGAGTAGTCGAGCCGGTCGACGCCGATGACGAGCGGATGACCCTCCAAGCTTTGCAGGGTGCGCTTGACCACGACGTTCTTCTCGGCGACGCGCGCGTCCTGCGCGAAGGTCGCGGTCTCGATCGAGATCGGGAAGGCCGCCGCACGGAACTTGCGGCCGAAGGCGCTGACCCAGTCCCCGCCAAGGTCGCTGCCGACGCCGGACCGCGTCAGGCAGGCGCGGAAGTTCTCGGCATCGACCGGGGTTTGGAAGCCGATCAGGTTGTACGCGGAGAAGCTCTTCAGAATGCGGTCATAGGCCGGGATCACCGCCGCGAGGTCGGAGGGCGGCCAGGGGATGTGGTAGAAGAAGCCGATCTTGTTGGCGAAGCCGAGGTCGCGCAGGAACGACGCCATCGGGATGAAGTGGTAGTCCTGCACCCAGATGACGTCGTCGGGCTTCAGGAGCCTGGCGAGACGGCGGGCGAACTGCTCGTTGACGCGGAAGTAGGCATTGACGTCGCGGCGCGACAAATCGGCCAGATCAAGCCGATAGTGACATACCGGCCAGAGCACGCGGTTGGCGAAGCCATGGTAGTACTCGTCGATGTCGCGGCGCGACAGATCGACCACGGCGTAGTCGATGTTGCCGACGCTCTGGTGGTGGACCTCGGGATCCTTGTCGGTCGCTACCTTGCCTGACCAGCCGAACCACAGGCCGCCCTGGCTCTCCAGCGCGCCGGACAGGGCGACGGCGAGGCCGCCCGGCGGCGGCGAGCCGGCGGCGGTCGGCACAGGAACGCGGTTTGATACGACCACCAATCGTCCGGGCGAAGCGGCGCGGGATTCGGCTTGGGACTTCAGCAGGTCGATCTGTACCATCGTTCGCGCCGCCCCAGCCATGCCAACCGATCGGAGAACCCCGGCGGACAAGCCAGCAACGTGGCAGCGACGACGTTCGTTGCACTGCCCAAGGCGTCAGCTATCGCACCGCAACGATGCGCGGACTCGCGGCAGCCGCGAAAGTGATGGCGGCCCGCGGCTGATGGCGAAAGCATCATGGCGACCGCCGATGCATCGGACGCGATGCCCGATGAAGCAGAATTAATCCGGCAAAGGTTGCATCCGAGAGGCGGGGCGCGTTAGCAGCACGCAGTCGACGACCGTCGAGCGCACCGCCGCGACCCGCGACGTCCGGTCCCGACCGCTAAAGCGCGTCCGGCGAAACCTCGATCTCGACAGTCCAGCCATTCCGGAGCGTTCATGACACAGAGAAGCCCGCGCCAGACCCTGCGTTCGAGCGCCGCCGCCCTCCTCACCGCCCCCTTTGCCATTGCGGCGCTGTCGGTCTTCGCCCTGCCGGCTGC
>CALMRL010000227.1:0-10716 GCA_937873345.1 uncultured Beijerinckiaceae bacterium
CCTTCGAGCTGATGCCGCGCTTGGCGCTTGACCTCGTGCTTGGCTCTCTGCCGCAGGCGCGCGACCCGCTCGCTGCGCCCCACCCCTGGTACGTACTGGTCGAACTCGCCTCCGCCGACGACGGGCCATTGGCCGACGCGCTGTCCGCGCTGCTCGGCGGCGCGATCGAGGATGGCATCGCCATTGATGCGACAGTCGCGGCCTCGTTCGCTCAGGCCGAGGCGCTATGGCTCCTGCGCGAGAGCGTGTCCGACGCGCAGAAGCGCCATGGCGGCTCGATCAAGCACGACATCTCCGTGCCGGTCGCCTCCGTCCCAGCCTTCCTTGCCGCGGTGGCGCCAGTGGTGCAGCGGGTGGGGTCGGGGGCGCGGCTCTGCGCCTTCGGTCACCTCGGAGACGGCAACATCCACTGCAACGTGCAGCAATCGGAGGGTGCGGACACCGCCGCGTTTCTCGCGCTGTGGGAGGAGATGAATGCGGCGGTGCACGCTGTCGCGACGTCGTTCGAGGGCTCCATCTCCGCCGAGCACGGCATTGGTCAAATGAAGCGCGACCTGCTGCCGGGGGTTAAGGATCCGGTGATGCTGGCGACGATGCGGGCGATCAAACGATCACTCGATCCGCTCGGCATCCTCAATCCCGGCAAGGTGCTGTGAGGATCAGGCGCGCGCGACGACGATCCAATCATCCGCCATCAGACCCGGCACATCGACCCCGCCGTCCTGCGAGCGTCGGATCGTCCAATCCGCTTCGGCGGTTTGCAATACCGCTTCGTCGGCCTCGCGGGCGCTGATCGCGGCGCAGGCAAGCAGGGGGCGGCAGGTGCCGTAGCGCAGCTCGATGGTCGAACCCGCGGCGAGACCGTGCGGCGGATGATCCGCCGTCTGGTCGTTGTCGCTGATGCAGAGGCGAGCACCGGAGCGCATGGCCGGAGCATGAACAATGGCAACAAAGCTCATTCCACCCCACCCCTGTCTAGATGACTGACAGCAATGAGGTTGCGCCGATCAGGTTCCGCCGCGCAAGCCACGATGCCGTGACATCGGCGCAACGTCCGAGCGAAATCATCGACGATCTTGAACAAAGTCGGATTTAAGGACCTTCCTCTCCGCGCTCCTCCCGCAGCTGGGCCCACCGTTCCATCCGGCGTGCCACTTCGCGCTCGAAGCCGCGCGCGGTCGGCTTGTACAGCGAGCGGCGGCCGAGGCGCTGCGGCCAGTAGTCTTGGCCAGAGAAAGCGTCGGGCTCGTCGTGATCGTAGCGGTAGCCGCCGCCGTAGCCCTCGCTCTTCATGAAACGCGTCGAGCCGTTGAGGATCACCTTGGGCGGCGCGAGCGAGCCGTTGGCGGCCGCGAGCGCCACGGCCGCCTTGTAGGCGACGTAGCCGGCGTTAGATTTGGGCGCGGTGGCGACGTAGATCACGGCGTTCGCGAGGGCTAGTTCGCCCTCGGGCGAGCCGAGGAACTCGTAGGCCTCCCTCGCGGCGTTGGCGTGGAGGAGCGCGTGGGGGTCGGCGAGGCCGACATCCTCCACCGCCATGCGCACGACGCGCCTCGCGATGAACAGGGGGTTCTCGCCGCCCTCCAGCATGCGCGCGAAATAGTACAGAGCGGCATCGGGATCGGAACCGCGAACCGCCTTGTGCAACGCGCTGATCAGGTTGTAGTGCCCCTCGCCGCCCTTGTCGTAGAGCGGCGCCCGACGCTGCACCACATCGACCAGGGCGACGGCGTCGAGACATTCGCCGGGGCGAGCGGCGCGCCACACCTCTTCCGCAAGGGTGAGCAGGGCGCGACCGTCGCCATCGGCCATGCGCAGGAGGTTCTCGCGCGCGGCGGCGTCGAGCGGTAGCGGACGCCCCTCGCTCGCCTCGGCGCGGGCCGCCAGCTCGGCCAGCGCCGCCTCATCGAGCGGCCGGAACGTCATCACCCGCGAGCGCGACAGCAGCGCGGCGTTGAGCTCGAAGCTTGGGTTCTCTGTGGTGGCGCCGATCAACGTCACCGTGCCGTCCTCCATCACGGGGAGGAAGCTGTCCTGCTGCGCGCGGTTGAAGCGGTGGATCTCGTCGACGAAGAGAAGCGTCGCCCGCCCTGCGCGGCGGTGCTGGCGCGCCTCCTCGAACACCTTTTTGAGTTCGCCGACGCCGGAGAAGATCGCCGACACCTGCGCGAAGGCGAGGTCCGTCTCGGCAGCGAGCAGTCGGGCGACCGTGGTCTTGCCGGTGCCGGGCGGGCCCCAGAAGATCAGCGAACCGAGCGAGCGCGCCGCCACGAGCCGCGTCAAGGCGCCATCGGGGCTGAGCAGGTGGCGTTGCCCCGACACCTCCGCGAGCGTGCGCGGGCGCAGGCGCTCGGCGAGCGGCGCATCCTTGAATGGCTTGGACGCATTTCCAGGCGACGCCACGGCAGGACGCCCCGGCTCGGGCGGCGGCGGTTCGAGGCCCGCGGCGGCGAAGAGACTCATGCGATCCATCCTGCGCCTCGACGAAGGCAGGCGCCAGCGACGCCGCCCCGCTGCGAGACTGTTCCCGTCTCGACAACGAAACGTTAACGATCTTCACCGCACAATCGAGCGGAATGGGACGGCGGCGGAGCCTGCGATGCGGACGGTGGCGCTGGTGACGCAGAAGGGCGGTTCGGGCAAGAGCACGCTCGCCGCCTGCCTGGCGGTGGCGGCGCAGGAGGCGGGCGAGCGCGTCTTCCTCATCGACATGGACCCGCAGAAGTCGCTCACGAAATGGGCGAACCGCCGCAACGATAAGACCATGCCGGTCGAGGCCGTCCCCGCCGCCAAGCTGGCCGACGCGCTGACGGCCCTGGCGAAGGGCGGGGTGATGCTGGTCATCGTCGACACGCCCGCCACCGACACGCCCGCCGCCGAGGCGGCGATGCGGGCTTGCGACCTGTGCCTGATCCCGGCGCGGCCGACGATCTTCGACATCTGGTCGAGCGAGGTGACGCGCGGCAAGCTGCGCACGCTGGCCAAGGACTTCGCCTTCATCCTCAACCAGTGCCCGGCGATGCAGGAGAGCCAGCGCGTGCTCGACGGTGCGGCGGCGCTCGAAAGCATGGGTGGCCTGCTGCGCCCGCTCATCGCCTCGCGCGTCGCCTATCAGGAGGCCGCCCGCGAAGGGATGGGGCCGACGGAGCTGGAGCCCGAGGGCAAGGCTGCCGACGAGATGCGGGTGCTGTGGGGCTCGCTGAAGCGCCGCCTCGCCCAGCCCAAGGTGCGCGCTCCGCGGCGGCTGCCGGCGGCAGCCTGAGGGAGCGGCCTGCCGCCCGAGAGTCGCTAGGCGGATGTGAACGAGGCCCCGCCATGGCTTCGGCTCGCCTCGGTCTTCGAAGCAGTTCGGCCCTCAGGGAAGCGCGGCGTCGGACGCGAAGACCTCATGGCGATGCGGATCAGCCATTACCTCGTGCTCGGCAGCGCCGCGCTCGTCACGGTCCGTCGCATCGACCGGTTCGGCGGCAGCCCGCCGCCACACCTCATGGGCGAGCCGGCAAAGTCTCTCTTCCGTGGCGAAATCCATAGCAGGCCCGCGCGATCCGTTCCGCTAAGTTGCGGCACGCGGATTAAGGCGCGGTAAAGCAAGGCTCAGCCTATGTTCTCATCGTCGTAGCGGCGCGTGATGAACAAGCGACCGACGCGGTGTTGATGCTGCGAGAGAGCATGGAAATTTCTTCGCCCGCCGGAAGATTTAACGAAATCAACAGGTCGGTTGTGGGCCGCGCACCGGCGTGTGTACCGTCCGCGTGACGGCCCTCAACACTTCCGCAGGCTGCCGCCGCCCCTCCCGCGTTCCAGAATACGCTGGCCTGGAGACAACCCGCGCGCCGCGCCCTGAGACGGCCCTAAGGACCTATCCCGATTGGGATTGCGCCCCAGGTAGGATGGATGACGCAGCGCTCATCACCCTTGCCGGATCGGTCACGTTGGGCGGATGATGGCTGGCGCGTACCGGACTGGCTTTGGGCGCAGATGGAGCCGCTTTTGCCGCCCCGTCCCCCGCACCCGCTGGGCTGCCATCGCCAGCGCACGCCGGACCGCTCGGCGATGGACGCGATCTTCTTCGTGCTGCGCACGGGCTGCCAGTGGAACGCCCTGAACGGCACGGGGATCTGTTCGTCGTCGGCAGCTCACCGCCGGTTTCAGGAGTGGACGGAAGCGGGCGTCTTTGCGGCGTTTTGGCAGGATGGCCTTCTCGCCTACGACGGGCTGCTGGGCATCGACTGGAGCTGGTTGTCGCTGGACGGCGCGATGGTGAAGGCGCCGCTGGGCGGGGAAAAAACCGGACCCAACCCGACCGACAGGGGCAAAAAGGGCGTCAAGCGCTCGGTGCTGACCGATGCGCGGGGCGTGCCAGTCGGGGTGGTCCTCGCGGGCGCCAACCGCAACGATCACCTGCTGATGGCCGACACGCTGGACAGCCTGCCCGTGAACCGACCCGGGGTCGCCCGCAGCACCTGTGCCTGGACAAGGGCTACGACTACGACGAGCCACGCAGGCTGGCCAGGGAGCGCGGCTTCACCCTGCATCTGCGCACGCGGGGCGAGGAGATGAGGGCCAAGCACCACGCCAACGCCAAGGCACGGCGCTGGGTGGTTGAGGCCGACCACGCCTGGACCAATCGCTTCCGCGACCTGCTGATCCGCTGGGCCAAGAAACCAGCCAACTACCTTGCCCTGACCCATTTTGCCTTCGGCATCATGGCTTGGAGGCAGTGCCTATCGAGATAGGTCCTAAGGCAAACCTGCCATTCGCCTCAAGGGTGAGGGACAAAACCATTTGATCTGGTTGAGGCAGACGCAGGCGCAGCCAAGCATGGTGAAGGCGAGATGGAGGTCGTCGCATCGCTCATACCGCATGGCGAGGCGGCGGAAGTGGGGAGCCAAACCAGGATGCGCTTGACCGCCTGGCCCGACGCGATCGCCGATCGTGCGGGCTATACGACATCCGCAGCGTCTGCTTTTGAGGACGACGAAGACAGCCTTGTGCGATAACGCTGAGTCCGGAATGGAGTGACCAGGCAGGGTCAACTGGTTCCTACGTCTAGCGCGTTCGGACGTTGGCAGCCTGCTTCCACCGTAAGCGATTAAGATTTCTGCGGGGCCGGTTCGAGGCAGGCCGCCACCCGTGTGACGCTGCGCCCGACGCTTATGTCGCGCTTCCACATCGCCGCCGTCTCGTCCAACGTGGGGCCGGGCGCCGGTCCGCGGCGTCGCTCACATGCGGAGAGCCGCCCATCGTGCCGAGCCGAGCCGTCGCCATCGCCTACGGGCTTGCCTGCCACCTCCTCTTCGCGCTCGGCGTCGGCACGATGATCGCCGGGATGGCCTCCGGCATGGGCCATGGGTTCGGCCATGGCCTGGGAACCCTGGCGGCGCCGTGGGGCGCGGTCGCTGACGGCGCTCTGCTGCTGCAGTTTCCGCTGGCGCATTCGCTGCTGCTGTCGCGGCGCGGGCGCCGTCTCCTTGGCCGCTTGGCGCCGTTCGGCCTCGGCGCGACCCTGTCGACCACGACCTACGCCGCGATCGCCTCCGTGCAGGTTGGATTGCTGTTCGTCGCCTGGACGCCGAGCGGCATCGTCTGGTGGCAGGCCGGGGGCTGGGCCTTCGCGGTCAGCGCCACCCTCTACGCCGCCGCTTGGCTGCTGCTGCTGAAGTCGATCTGCGACGCCGGCCTGCCTCTGCAGGTCGGGCTCACCGGCTGGTGGGCGGTGGTGCGCGGCCGCAGGCCGGTCTATCCGCCGATGCCGTACCGCGGCCTGTTCCGCCTGTGTCGCCAGCCGATCTATGTCAGCTTCGCGTTGACGCTGTGGACCGTGCCGTGTTGGACGCCGGACCAGCTCGCCGTGGCGACGACGTTGACGCTGTACTGCCTGCTCGGGCCGCTGCTGAAGGAAAAGCGTTTCTCCCGCCTCTTCGGCCGGGAGTTCGCCGACTACCGCGCCCGCGTGCCCTACGTCGTCCCCTGGCCACGCCCCGCCGCGCGACGGCCCTCCCCGTAATGGGCCCTCGGCCGGCGGTCTTCGAGTTCGAGGACGGGTGAAGCGACGATGATCGCGGACTGCGCCAGCTGCGCGAGCTCATGCCGACGGGCTTCAATGACCTCGGCCGTTCGCCGGCCTCGTTATAATGACGATGATGAGGTGCGCGCGGCTGAGCCCATCAGTGCAGCGCACCCCCGCCCCCGGCGATCAGCGCCGGCTCGCCGAAGCGATCGGCGTAGGCGCGAGAGCGCACGAACAGCAGGGTGGCGACAGCGGCGACGGTGAGCACGGTGAGCATCGCCCACGCCTCGTCGATCGCCTGCGTCAGTGCCGCCTTCTTCACGTAGCCGACCAGAAGCGTTCGCATCGCCGCGTCCGGCGGCGTCTTGGCCATCGCGAGGTAGCTGTCGAGCGGCAGGCCGATCGCCCTGGCGGTGGCGACGTCGCCGGCCCGAAGGCGTACGATGATCGCCTCGGAAATCGCGGGCACACGACCGTAGATCAGTGAGTCGATCGCCGCCAGCCCGACCGCGCCGCCGAGATTGCGCAGGAGGTTGAACAGGCCGCTGCCGTCGGCGACGAGCGAAGGGGCGAGGTGGCCGAGCGCGAGGTTGGTCGGCGCCAGGAGGCAGAACATGATGGCGAGGCCGCGCACCGCCTGCGGCAGAGCCATTCCGGCGGAGTCGGTGTCGATGGTTTGCGCGGCGCTCAGGCCGAGGCCGAGGCCGAACACCAGGAAGGCGGCGACGCTGAGCAGGCGGGAGGCGACGCGCGTCTCCAGGAACACGGCGAGCGGCGCCGTGACGAGTTGTACCACGCCGGTGACGAGCATGATCTCGCCGATCTCCAGCGCGTCGCGGCCGCGCACCAAGCCGAGGAACACCGGCATCAGGTAGATCGTCCCGTAAAGCCCGGCGCCGAGCATGAAGGAGAGCGCGCAGCCGACGGCGAAGCAGCGGTCGGAGAACAGCGAAAGGTCGACGATCGGGCTCGCGGCGCGGCGCGTGCGCGCGACGAACAGCGTGCCCGAGGCGAGGCTCAGCGCCAGCAGCCCGAGGATGAAGGGCGACAGCCAACCGTTCTTCGGTGCCTGCGTCAGAGCGATCTCCAGCGCTGACAGGCCCGCCGCCAGGGCGGTGAGCGAGACGGCGTCGATGGTACGCAGGTGCGGCAGGTCTGTCGGCTCGCGCGGCAGCAACAGCGCGGCGGCGAGCGCGGCGCCGATGCCCGGCGCGACGTTGATGAGGAACAGCCAGTGCCAGCTGTAGGTTTGCGTGAGCCAGCCGCCGACCACCGGGCCGACGGTCGGGGCGAGCACGGCGAGCATGCCGGCCAGCGTTGTCGCCAGCGCTTGGCTGCGCGGCGGGAACAGGAGGAACACCGCAGCGAAAACGAGCGGGATCAGCGTGCCGCCGGAGAATCCCTGCAGCACCCGCCACGCGATCAGCTCGGAGAACCCGTGGCTGCAGGCGCAGCCGAACGAGGCCAGCGTGAAGACCGACACGGCGAGGACGAACAACCGACGCATCGACAGCACGCGCGTCAGCACGCCGGTGAGCGGGATCGCGATGACCTCGGCGACGAGGTAGCTCGTCTGGATCCAGCTCATCGCCTCGTCGTCGAGCGCCAAGGCGGAGCGGATCGTCGGCAGCGAGGTCGCCACGACCTGGATGTCGAGGATCGCCATGAACATGCCGACGCACATCGCGAGGAAGCCGACGACGGTGCGTGCCGACGCTCGCGGCCTTGCGTCAAGTGATGCGCGCATCAGACCGTCTCTCGCCGAGGGCGCGATCCTCGGCGCGGATGCGGACGAGGAGCACGGCGGCGTTGACGCACGAGAACACCAGGGCGACGACGGGTAGCCCGAGCGCCAACGGCAGCGCCGCGATCTCGCCGACCACCACGGCGTAGTTGGGATGACGCAGGAGGCGGTACGGCCCCCTGGCGACGAGAGTCTCGCCTGGCACGACGATGATGCGTGTCGTCCAGCGCCCGCGCAGCGTCAGGAGCACCCAGCCGCGCATGAGTTGCAGCAGCACGAAGACGAGGATCCAGCCGGGCGTCACCGGTCTCGCCCAGCCGAACAGCCAAAGGCTCACGAGCCAAGCCGCGTGGGTGGCGACGATCGCCGGATAATGGCGCGCCGCCACCTCGACGCCGCCGCGCCGCAGCAGGGCGCCGGTGTTGGCGCGGGCGATCAGCAGCTCGGCGAGCCGCTGCGCCGTCACCAGGGCCAGCACGACCGGCGCAAGGGTCACGCCGCGCGCCTCAGCATCACGCAGCTCGAGGTGAAACCCGGCCCCATCGCGTTGACGAGGGAGCGCTCCGGCAGGCCCTGCGCCAGCACCCGCCGAAGGACGAAGAGCACGGTGGGCGAGGACATGTTGCCATGGTCGGCGAGCACGGCGCGCTCGTGGTCGAGCGTGCCCGGCCGCAGCCGCAACGCGCTTTCCAGCGCCAGCACCACGCGCTTGCCGCCGGGATGGCAGATGAAGCGGTCGACGTCCGCCATGACGTGGCCGGAGCGGGCGAGGATGCCGCCGATCGCCGCTCCGGCGTTCTCCTGCGCGAAGGGCGGGATCGCCTGCGCGAAGATGACGCCCAACCCTTCGGCCTCGACGTTCCATCCCATGATGTCGAGGGTGCCGGGCCAAGTGTGCTCGCCGCTGGCCTCGACGGCGGCCAAGGATTCCGGCACCGAAGCGCCGGCGCGCAGCACGCAGGCGGCGGCGCCGTCGCCGAACAGGGCGGTGGCGACGATGCTGGCGGTGCTCAGCGTGTCGAGCCGGAACGACACGGTGCAGAGTTCGACCACGACGAAGAGCACGTTGGTGCCGGGGCGCGCCTCGGCGAGGCGGGCGGCGATCGACAGGCCGGAAACGCCGCCGGCGCAGCCGAGCCCGAACAGCGGCACGCGGGCGATGTCGGAGCGGAAGCCGATCTCCTCCATCGCCAGGGCCTCGATGCCCGGGGTCGCGATGCCGGTCGAACTCGCGAAGACCACCGTGTCGACGTCCGCGGCGCCGAGGCCGGCCTCGTTTAGCGCCGCGCGCGCCGCCTCGATGAACAGCCGCTTGCCGCCGTCGACGAAGGCGGCGGTGCGTTCCGGCCAGCCGAGGGGCTGGGCGTACCATTCTAGCGGGCGCACGGCTTGGCGCTTGAGGATGCCGCTGCTTGCCCCGAACACCCGCGCCAGACGAGGATATTCTTCGTAGCGGTCGGCGAACAGAGCGTTGGCGAGGTCCGCCACCTCCGCCTGGACCAGGATATGGGGTGGCGAGGCGGTCGAGACGGAAAGCAGCTGCGCCTGGATGCTCATGCCGTCATACCATCGGACCTGCTGCGAAATTGCGGGAGCGTCGGTCGTAAATCGCCGCCGCCGCTCGCGGCAGTGGAGCATAGGGACGCATCGTCGCGCTCCGACAAACGCCCGGCTCCCGCGGCGCGCTCATGCCCACGGCCAGCGAACAAGCCGGACGATCATCAAGCCGTCGCGCGGCCGCCCGCGCTCCGCGCGGGCGCGAGGCCCACGTGCAGCCAGACGTCGTAAATCGGCACGAGCCCGAACGTCGTGCTCGCTGCAAGGATCAGGCCCAGGACCGTGAGCAGGACGTAGGTGATCGGGATGCTGCGGGCGTAACGACGGAGGCAATCACGCTCCGCGCGGCCAGCAGCCTCCAAACGCCGAAAGCCAAGTGGACGAGGTCACGCAAGGCGTTCACGGGGAACAGGCCGAGAGAGATCCGCGGGTCGGCGGTCACGACCAAGGCGGGATGGGAACGCGAGGGCGACAGGCCGGGGATGAAACCCGAAGTTCCCGCCAGCGGGAGGACGATGGCGAAGACGACGGCGAAAGCGCGCATGGATGTCGTCTCCTTATATTTCATCGACGCGACAGTGCTGCCTATCAGTAACCACCGCTGCGGCAAACCCTCGCGGCTGCCGCCACGAGGTCAAAATCGTACGAACCGATCTTTTCGTCCTTGCGCCTGCCCCTTCCGCCGCCGTCACGCCGGGTGATCCAGGCCCACCCGCAAGCCGCCGGCGCGCAGCGAAGAAAGGGGGCGCGAAAGTCCAGGCGCTCAGACGATCCCGCGGCGGCCGATGCGTCACGCGCCCTGCCGCGGTGCGCGGAGACTCCCAGTCACGGTTCATCCCTCGAACTCCCGGTTTCATCTAGCTCGGATTGTCCGGGTTCATCGTCGGGCACGGCGTAGACGCCACGGAGCCAGCGGTGCAGGTCGACATCGGCGCAGCGCTTGGAGCAGAACGGCGTCGTCGCGGCATCGCCGGCCGGCTTGCCGCAGATCGGGCAGGGCTTGGTGCCGTGATCGCCCCGGTCGAATGGCAGGGAGGCAGGCGCCATCGGCTCAGCCCGCCGCGCGATCGACGTCGCTGGGGTCTCGCTGCCCGTCGCCGAGCAGCAGGCCCTCGCCAGCGAGCAGGTTCACGGTCTCGTAGAGAGGCAGCCCGACCACGGCGGAGTAAGAGCCGACGAGCTTGATCGCGAAGGCGCCAGCGCGGCCCTGAATGGCGTAGCCGCCGGCCTTGCCCCGCCATTCGCCGGAGGCGAGATAGGCTTCGGACTCGGCCCTGCCGAGCCGCTTGAAGCGCACCCGGGTCTCGACGAGGCGCCGCCTGATCGCGCCGCCGGGCGTCAGCAGGCAGATGGCGGTGTAGACGCGGTGGCCGCGCCCGGACAGGAGCCGCAGGCATTGTTCGGC
>CALMRL010000227.1:10726-12965 GCA_937873345.1 uncultured Beijerinckiaceae bacterium
CGCAGGTCACATTTCGGCAAGGTGCGCCGCCCGACGCTGACCACGGTATCGGCCGCGAGGAGGTACGCACCGGCGAGGTCGGTCCGGCTGCCCAGCACGTGCGCCGCGGCCGCAGCCTTCTCCTCGGCGAGGCGTACGGCAAGCGACCGCGGCGACTCGCCCCTGCGCGGCGCCTCGTCGATATCGGCCGGCAACAGGGCGACCGGCTCGATGCCGACCTGCTGTAAGAGGGCGAGGCGCCGAGGCGAGGCGGAGGCGAGCACCAGCCGGGGCCGCGCGTCGCGCCCGGAGCGGTCCTCCCGCGTCGCGCCGGGCTCCGCGGCAAGCATCATCGCTACTTGAAGCGGTAGGTGATGCGGCCCTTGCTGAGGTCGTAGGGCGTCATCTCCACGAGCACCTTGTCGCCGGCAAGCACGCGGATTCGGTTCTTTCGCATCTTGCCCGCGGTATGGGCGATGATCTCGTGATCGTTCTCGAGCTTCACGCGGAAGGTCGCATTGGGCAGCAGCTCGGCGACCACGCCCGGAAACTCGAGCAGTTCTTCTTTCGACATCGATGATCCTTGACGAGCCACGACCTGACGCTCGCCAGCGTGAGGCGGGAGCGGCACGGATTTTGGCCGGACCGTAGTGCCTGCGCGTGCGATTGTGAACCAATCTTATCGCTGCGCGAGGGATCGGTGCCCGCGCGAGGACGAGCGCGACGCAGATGGGGCGGATCGGCACGACCCGCCAGTCGCCCACCGATGGTTCAGGGCATCTCGGAGAGCGCCGGCTCGAAGGGACGGCCACGGCGCGCGACATGCACCCGCTCCAGCCTGCGGTGCTGGCGCACGGCGAAGGGAATGGTGGCGAGGTAGGCGAGCGACAGCACGATCATCATCTCCATGGGGAAGGTGGCGAGAAGCAGCAGCACTGCGGCGACGGCGAACAGGATGACGATGAAGGACTCCGGCGCGATCGGCCGGATCCGCTTGCCGGAATAGTGCGGGATGCGGCTCGCCATCAGAAAAGCGACGGTGATGACGAAGGCGATGACGAGGGGCACCGGAAGCCGGATGCCGGGAGGAACGAAGGAGGACAGCTGTAGATAAAGCGGCAGCAGTCCGACGATGGCGCCGGCCGGCGCCGGCATGCCGGTGAAGAACTGCCCGTGCCAGGGCGGCGGATCGGGCAGGTCGAGCATGGTGTTGAAGCGGGCGAGGCGCAGGGCGGCGGCGATCACGAAGACCAGCGCGGCGAACCAGCCGAAGCTCTGGATATGCTGCAGCGACGACAGGTAGAGGATCATCGCCGGGGCGACGCCGAAGTCGACGAAGTCGGCGAGCGAATCGAGTTCCGCCCCGAAGCGCGAGGTGCCGCGCAGCGCCCGCGCCAGTCGCCCGTCGAGCCCGTCGAGCACCGCCGCGATCATCACCGCGACGACTGCGGTCAGGAACTTGCCCTCGATCGCGAAGCGGATCGCGGTGAGGCCGCCGGCCAGCGCCGCCAGGGTAACGAGATTGGGCAGCACCACCCGGATCGGCACGGTGCGAAAACGCCGCCGCGCGCCGCGCCGCGCGGCCCGCTCTCCCTCCGCATCGCGCAGGTCGAAATCTTCGGAGTCGTTGGTCATGGCACCTTCGTCGTGGCGGCGGACCTTAGGCAGGAGGTCCCCGCCTCGCAAGTAAGGGCGTTACCGGGCGAATCGATTGACACCGGCGCGGCAGCCCACGTATGGAACCACGGCGTGCCCTGGTGGCGGAATTGGTAGACGCGCTGGTTTCAGGTACCAGTGGTGAGAGCCGTGGAGGTTCGAGTCCTCTCCTGGGCACCACTTAACTGTTCGCGTCCGTTCGCGGACGTCGACAAAAGCCTCACATCACGAGTAGGTTGGCGGTCGCATCATTCGCGACCGTCCGTCTATGCGCGCCGACAGTCGCATCGAAATGGAGGCCTTTCTGGGGGCCTTCGTATGATGCGGGACGGGGCTCGGCGATGGCACTTACCGACACGGCGATCAGGAGCGCGAAGCCGCGCGACCGCGATTACAAGCTCGCCGACGGCGGCGGCTTGTATCTGTTGGTCACACCGGTAGGCGGGCGGGTCAAGTACCGCGCCGACGGCGTCGAGCGGAAGCTCGCCCTCGATAAATACCCGGCCGTCACGCTCGGCGAGGCCCGCAAGGCTCGGGATGCTGCGCAGGCTAAGAGCATCTAACAAAACCGTTTGATCTGGTTGAGGCAGATGACGGCGCAGCC
>CALMRL010000228.1 GCA_937873345.1 uncultured Beijerinckiaceae bacterium
GCTTCGACCTGCGCGACGAGGCTGTCGGCGGCCACCGCGAGCGCTGGCGCGCCGACCTTCGCCGTGAGCGCCTTCTGTTCGCCCTGCACGGCGGCGAGGTTGCCCTGCACGGTGGAAAGATCGCCCTGCACGGCGCTGGCCTGCTTCTGGGCGCCGCTCACCGCGGTCTGCAGCGCGGCGAGCTTGCCGTCGAGGTCATGCTGCTGGCCCTTGGCCGCTTCGGCGCCGGAGCGCGAAGCCGCCTGCAACTGGGCGAGCGAGCCCTGCAGCGCGTCGAGCTTGCCGGAAAGGTCCTTGACCGCCGCTTGGCGCGAGCCGTCCTGCTTGCTCAAACCGTCGAGCGCCGCCTGAAGCGCCGCCACCTTGCCAGCGAGATCGCCGCCGGCCGGGGTCGACGCGACGGGCTTGGGCTCGGCCGGTCGCGTCGGCGCGGATTGCGGCGTGCTGGGCTGCGGCTGGGCAGGCTGCGGCTGGGTGGGGGACTGGGCGCCCAGGCCTTTCTCCAACGCGGCAACGCGGCCGGAAAGGGCATGGACCTCGTTGCGAACGTCGCCGATCGCCGCCTGCGGGTCCGGGCGCTTCTCGACGGCATCGAGACGCGACGACAGGTCGGCGAGCTTCGCCGACACCCCGGGCGACACCGCCGGTTCGCCATGTTGCTGGTTGTAGACGAGGGCGGCGCTCCCGGCACCGATAAGCGAGCCGACGATGACGCCCGCCGCGAGCGGCCAGAGCGAGCGGCGCGCAGGAGCGGGCTCGGTCGCCGCGCTTGCGGGCGGCACGGTCGCGGGCGCTTCGACGGCAAGCCTGTCGGCGGCAGACCTCTCGTTGGCGAGCGTGTCGCCGGCCGCCTCGACGGGATGCCCAGCCGGCACGTCGCGCAGGCCTTCGGCGTCGACCTCGCTGCTCGGCACGAAACGCTCGACCTCATCCACCGTGCGGTCGCCCTCGGTCGGGGCGCGCAGGGGGCCGCGGTCGTCGCTGGCCGTCCATTCCGACTGCCTGCCCTGCCTACCCTCCGGGACAGGCGGCGTACCATCCGACGTCTTCGCGTCCTTGCCGTCATCGGCCGTGCCGCCGCTCATGCCGCTCTCCCCTTCATGCCCCTGTTGTAGGGTCGCCCGGGCGGATTGCGAGACCCCGCCCGGCTCGCAAAGGTCGAGAGGTGCGAGAGCCGCCGGCGCCCCGTCCGGATGCTCGCGGCGGCGGCGGATGGGCCGCCGCGGACCTGCGGGACACGCCGACCCGGCTTGAGGCCCTCCGAAACGACGGCTCCAGACGTCGTGCCCCATCACCCCGCGTGATCCCGAAGAGGGCCGGAGATGGAACGGGCCGTCCGATCCGGCATTCACGACAGTCAGGTCTGTAGCGGCGAGGTGGGGGAATTGGTCGACAGGGCCGTCGAGCGCTCGCTGCAGCGCCTGGAGCGCGTCGACCGCGCGCTCGACGAGCAACGCGCCTACATTCAGCGCGTCCCCGATCCCGACAATCGCTACCGCGCCGAAACCAACCTGATGACTCTGCTGGAGCTGCGCGAGGCGGCGGAGCAGGCGCACCGCGACCTCGTGCGGGCGAGCGGCGAGGATGCGGACGCTTGAAGAGCTGATCCAACCCGATGATCCCGGCTCGATCATGATCGGCGACGACGTTTCAGAGGCCTGTTCGCCCTCAATGGCGAGCGCTTCGGAGGAGATGTGGAAGGACGCCGACGAGAGTCCGCGGCTGCGCCTCGCGCTTCACGGCTTCGCAACATCGTGAGCGACGTCAGCGCAGGGGGTTCAGCACCGGCAGTGTGATGCGGAACGAGGCGCCAGCGTCCTCCTCCTGGGGGGCGAGCGCGATGGTGCCGCCGTGCGCCCGGATCAGGTCGGCGACGATCGCCAGCCCGAGGCCGGTGCCACCTGGACGCGACGAGTTCTGGAACGCCGAGAAGATGGTGGCGCGCACCGCCGCCGGGACGCCGGGCCCGGTGTCCGTCACGTTGATCACCGTCACAGCCTCGTCGCGCCAGGCGCGCACGTCGACCGCAGCCACTTTGCCTGGCGCCGGCCCGGCGCGCTCCAGCGCCTCGACGCCGTTGCGCAGCAGGTTGAGCATGACACGGAACATCTGCTCCGCGTCGGCGATGATCTCCAGGGCGTCGGGCACCTCGTTGACAATGCGCACCGTCCCGTGGCCCGAGGGCGACGCCGTCTCGGCCGCCTCGGCGACGAGTGGGCGCAGCCTGAGTGGTCGCGGCTGCGGCGGCTCATCGACCGCCCGGCCGTAGGTTAGCGTCGCCTGGCAGAAGCGGATGGCGCGATCGAGCGTCGCGACGAGCTTCGGCGCGAGACGCTGCGCCAGCGGGTCGGTGAGGTTGGCGAGGCGGTCCGACAGGATCTGCGCCGCCGCCAGCATGTTGCGCATGTCGTGGTTGATCTTGGCCACGGCGAGGCCGAGGTTGGCGAGGTTCTTCTTCTGCGCCAGTTCGAGCGCCAGCGCTTCCTGCATCACCGCGAGCGCCCGCTCTGCCTGCCCGATCTCGTGCGCCCGGCCGGAGGGCTCGATGATGCGGGTGCGGTCGCCGGGGTCGGCGCCGAAGTCCATGATGCTGGTGGTCAGGCGCCGCACCGGCCGCAGGATCATCCGGTGCATCGCCAGCGCGGCGAGCGTCGCCACGATCGCCGAGGCGATCAGAGAATAGGTCAGGATGCGCCGGGCGAAGGCGTACATCGCCCGCTGCAGCGGACGCTCGTCCAGCGTCACCTCGATCGTCTCGTCGCCGCCGGCACTCTCGCCGGACCTGATGGCGGGGTAGAGATAGGTGAGGACGCGGATGGGCGGTGCCGTCAGCGCGTCGAAGGCGCCGTAGGCGAGGCTCGTCCAGCTGGGGGAGCGCAGGTCGAAGGTCGCGTCGACCTTCGCGGGCAGGTCCCGCGAGGCGAGGATGCGCCGCGTGCCGTTGCCGTCGAGGACGATCAACCGCGCGCCGACGCTCCTGAGAAGCTGGCGCGACAGCTCGGGCGAAAGGGCGCCCGGCGGCGCCCGCTCGAAGGCCAGGGCGGCGACCGCCGCGCCGTCGAGCTGGGCGCGCAGCCGGTTGAAGCGCATGTTGGTGACCGCGGGGATGAAGATCATCACCTGCGCGCACATCACGAAGACGGCGATGAGGATGATGAGGCGCCCGGCCAGGCCGATGCGGGGCAGCACCCGGCGTCGCCTCTCGGCGAGGCGCGATACGGCCGGCAGGACCTCGCGCGTGCCGGCCAAGCGGGGAATGGGCGGCTGGTCCCGCACGATCCGATCCATCCCGTGGCCATCCTTTGCCGACGGGAAACGGCCGTCGCCCGCCTATCCTACGTCACGCTCGCCCATCCTCCACCGCGCTGCGACGGATGGCCGCCCAGCACGGCCGCCGCGATCCATATGGGGATCATCCCTCGCCTTCGTAGTCGGTCGCCGCGCCGCGTCGGCGCCAAGCGTCGAACTCCTCGCGCTGCGCTGCCAGCCGCTTGTCGACGGCATCGACGCCCCAGGCGCCGAGCACGATCTGGCGCGGCGGGTGGGCATCCTCGGCGAGCTCGATCATCAGCCGTCCCGCGCGCACGGGATCGCCGGCCTGGCCGCCGCTGCCGCCGGACGTCCCCTTCAGCCTGGCGCCGGCGGTCTCGGCGTAGTCGGCGATGCGGTTCTCCGTCTGCTTCAGCGAGCGGCCCGCCCAATCCGTGCGGAACGGGCCCGGCTCGACGCAGGTGACACGGATGCCGAGCGGCTCGACCTCCTTCGCCAGCGCGTCCGACCAGCCCTCCACCGCGTGCTTCGAGGCGGCGTAGTAGCCCGAGCCGGGAAAGCCGATGCGGCCGGCGACCGAGGTGACGTTGAGGATGCAGCCCCGACGGCGTTCGCGCATTCCCGGCAGCACCGCACGCGTCACGGCGAACAGGCCGAAGACGTTGGCGTCGAACTGCGCGCGGATCTCGGCCTCGATGCCTTCCTCGATCGAGGATTGATAGCCGTAGCCGGCGTTGTTGACGAGCACGTCGATGCCGCCGAACGCCTCCGTCGCGGCCTCCACGGCCACAGCGATCTCCTCGTCCTTCGTGACGTCGAGCGCGGTGGCGAGCGCCCTGCCCTCATGCATCTCGACGAGGTCCCTCACCTGCGACGCGTCGCGCGCCGTGACCACCGCGCGCCAGCCGCGGTCGAGGACGAGCTGCGCCAAGTCGCGGCCGAAACCGGTCGAGCAGCCGGTGATGAACCATACGGGCGTATCGGCGGCAGCCACGGTGGCCTCCCTGCGGGAGCGTAAGCCTCGCCAAGGGGCGACGGGACGATCGGTTCCCGGTACGGCGGTGACGGCGGCCACCGAGCCGCCGCCGCCGGCCCGCGATGGCGAACGGGGACGAACTTTTAACGCTCGCCTTTTACCTTGAATCGCGGTCCCCCGGTGTCGCGAGCGTGTTGCGTTGATGCGTCAGTCCCCCCTTCGCACCCAAGCCGTCCCCGCGCGGGAAAGCCGGCTGAGGGATGCCGGCCTGTCGGGCGCGCGGGCGCTGACGCGGCTCCTGGTGGCGCTGATCGAGAACCTCGGCGCGCAGGACAAGGTCGGGCGCCATGCGGGAAGCTGGCCGCACGGCACGATGCGCTCGGCCTTCGGGCCGACGCCGCTCGGCGGCGAGATCGATCGGATGATGGCGGCGCGACCCCGCCAGCCGGCCCCGCCGGTGGCGCGTCACGG
>CALMRL010000229.1 GCA_937873345.1 uncultured Beijerinckiaceae bacterium
GGCCGCCGCCGGTCGCGTTGGCGGTCGAGGGGGCGCTGGCGCCGAGCAGCAGTTCCGTGTGGTTGAAGCCGACCGAGCCCGTGCCCTGCACCTGCGGCCGGTAATTCGACTTGGCGCGCGCCACGCCCTCGTCGGTGGCGCGGGTGCCGGCGCGCTGCTGGTTGAGGTCGGGGTTGCCGGCATAGGCGCGGGCGAGCGCCGAGGAAATCGTCTCGGCTTCGGCGCCGCTCGGATGCGCGACGGCCATCCCCAGGAGCGTCAGCATGGCTGCCGCGAACGGCAATGCTCCGGGGGTGGTCCGGCACGAGGCACGCCTGCATGCCGGACCTGAACGCATGGATGCCGCTCGGAGAACGCTGCCGCAGCGGGAAATGCCGATCGAAACGCCAGTCATGGGCGCGATCTTATAAAGGATTGCGGCCCAATTGGTCGCATCAGTCGCACGGAGCTGTGATCCCAACGGGAAATTGCCGCGGTGCCACATAAATACGACAAGTGCTTGCGGTCAGCGCGAGGAGCGGCCCGGCGAGGCGGCCTGTCGCGCGACGAGCGTCAGAAACGGAAGGCGGGCGGCCGGCGGAAGGCCGCGAGCACCGGCGCGGAGGCATCGAAGAGGTATCGCATGCCGATCTCGCCGTTGCGCTTCTCCCAGGCCATCGCCTTGGCGGCGAGGCCGGAGGCGTCGACGGGGTCGCGCAGGATGGCTACCAGGCGGCCGCCATCGGCGAGCTGCGCCAGCAGGCGCTCCAGCCCGACCTCAACGGCGCCGTTGACCAGGATGACGTCGAAGGGGCCGGCCTCGGCAACGCCCTGGTCGAGCGAGCGCTCGATCACCTGGATGCGGCCGAGACCGACGGAGCTGAGGCGGCTTTCCATCTCCTGGCGCAGGGCGGAGGTGTCCTCCAGCGCCACCACGGAAGAGCCGAGACCGGCGAGGATCGTCGTGGAGTAGCCGCCGCCCGGCGCCACGTCGAGCACCCGGTCACTCGCGACCACGCGGCCGCCCTGGATCAATCGGGCGAGCACCATCGGCGCTAGCAGGGATCGGGCGCGCGCGCGCGAGCCCGCCTCGACCATCTCCAGCACCACGTCGGAATAGGCGAGCGCGCGCACGGCGTCGGGCACGAAACGCTCGCGCGGCACGGCGAGCAGGCGGGCAATCAGGCGCTGGTCGGTGACGTCGAAGGTGCGGATCTGGCAGTCGACCATGGTCTGGCGCTGCGTCGCCGAATCGGAAGGATCGGCCTGGTAGACGGTCGCCTGCATGACACCCGGAGTGGTTCGCGCCCCGCGGTCCGGTGCGTCGCAGCGCGAGCTTATAGGGTTTGCCGGCGCGCCCTGTCCATCGGCCGGTTGCGGCGCGGTCGACGCCTCGCCCAGCGTGTTGCCCGGTTCGGCGGGCGGTGCCAGGAAGGCGCCGGCCGAGTCGGCCGCGGGGGAGCCTTCCGACGATGAGCGAGTCGCCGACCGAGCATTTCGAGCATGCCGACCATGCTCATCACGCCGCGTCGGACCCTTTCCTCGCCCGCGTCTCGATCATGATCGCCTTCCTCGCCGTGCTGTCCGCGGCGGTCGGTTCGCTGGAGACGATCGAGACGGCGCAGACGATCTCGACCAAGACCGATGCGGCGATCCGGCAAAACTTGGCGACCGACCTGTGGGGACAGTTCTCGCGGGAAAGCCTGAAGAAGTCGATGTACGACCTCGCCCTCGACGAGGCGCCCTCGGAGCGGAAGGACGCGCTGAAGGCGAAGAGCGCCGACTACGAGACGCGCTCGCGCGCATCGCAGGACAAGGCGAAGGAGATCGAGAAGGCCGTCCAGGCGGAGAACGAGGCTTCGGAGCGGCACGAGCACCGCCACCTCATCCTCACCGTGGCGGCGACGCTGCTGCACATCGCGATCGCCGTGGCGACGATCGCGATCGTGATGGCCGGGCGGCGCTGGCCGTTCAATGCGGCGATCGCGCTAGGGCTTGCCGGCGTGATCGGCGGCATCGTGGCCTATCTCTAGAACGTCGGCTCAAAGCCGGGCGGAGGCCGGCGAGGCAGCACGGCACCGATCAAGCCGGTGCTCAAGCACCCTTCAAGCGCTTGTTGCACTCGGAGTAGTAGCCGCCGCCCTTCATGATCCACTTCAGGCCGCCGTTGCCGTTGCTGGCCTTGTTGGCGCGATACTGATCATCGCAGGTCTTGAAGCGCGCCTTGCCGGGGGTGAGCGTCTTGTATTGCGCTGAGACCGTGGCGGGAAACACCGCCGCGCCGGCCGCCGCGGGGGCGGGGGC
>CALMRL010000230.1 GCA_937873345.1 uncultured Beijerinckiaceae bacterium
ACGTGACGCGCGCCGGCGGCCCCGGCCGCGCCGCCGCGCAGGCCGATGCCGACGCGGCCGCCCGCCACTTCCGGCTCGCCGAGTTGCCGGGCTTGGTGCTCGACATCGCGCCGCGCTCCTCCGATGCGGTGCGGCGACTGGCAGACGCGATGGGCACGCGCTATGTCGCCCTGCCGCATGCCGACGCCCGGCGGATGTCCGATGCGGTGCTCGCCGCGACGCCATCGAGCAGGTAGGCGCAGCGGGCCGGAGAGGTACGGCGCGTCCGATGCGGCACGGACGGCATCGAACGGGCGCCGCGCACCGGCGTTGTCGGGCGGACTGTCCGTCGGGAGGGTTGCATGAAGCCTTGGCCGTGGAGCGGCGACGAGCGCACGCCTGCCCGAAGGGCAGCGACCTGGAGCCTCGTGCCGCTCGGCATCCTCAGCGGCTTCGCCGGCGGCCGGGCGCTGCGGGCGCCGCGCGAGTTGCCGCTGCCGCCGGCGCTCGACGCCGAGATCGAGGAGGTCCGCATCCCCTTCGGCCGACTCGCCCTGTACCGCGCCGGCTCAGACGAGGGCGTGCCGCTGCTGCTGATCCACTCGGTCAACGCCGCCGGCAACAGCTATGAGGTGAAGCCGCTGTTCGAGCACTATCGGGCGCACCGCCCGGTCTACGCGCTCGACTTGCCCGGCTTCGGCCTTTCCGAGCGCTCAGACCGCATCTACACCCCTCGTCTGATGACCGAGGCGATCGTCGCCGCGGTCGAGGTGATCCAGGCGCGCCACGGTGCCTATCCCATCGACGCGATGGCGCTGTCGCTCTCCTGCGAGTTCCTGGCGCGGGTGGCGAGCGAGCACGGGCGTTCGTTCCGCTCGCTCGGCCTCGTCAGCCCCACCGGCTTCGAGGGCAAGCTGGAGCGCGAGGGGCAGGCCGGCGCCACCTACGGCAAGCCGGCGGTGCGCGACATCGTCTCCTTCCCGCTGTGGGGCCGCGCCCTCTACGACGCGCTGGTCAGCCGCGCCTCGATGCGCTTCTTCCTGCAGAAGACCTGGGGCTCGAAGCGCATGGACGAGGGGCTGCTCGACTACGACTATCTCAGCGCCCACCAGCCGGGGGCCGAGCACGCCGTCTTCTCCTTCGCCGCCGGTTACCTGTTCTCGCGCGATGCTCTGACACTCTACAAAGCGCTCACCGGCCCGGTGTGGATGTGTCATGGCACGCGCGGCGACTTCGTCGACTACGATCGCAAGGGCGAGGTCGCGGAGAAGACGAACTGGCACCTCCGCGTGCTCGACGCCGGCGCCCTGCCGCAGTTCGAGAAGCTCGACGAGCTGACCGCCTCCTACGACGCCTTCCTCGCCTCGCTATGATGTTTGCCGAGCGCACCCTTGACTTCGACCGCGACGGGCAGGGCTGGCCGAACCGCGAGGCGAGCCGCTTCGTCGAGGCCGCCGGCATTCGCTGGCACGTGCAGGACATCCCCGGCAAAGGGTCGGGCGAGCCAAGCCTGCCGGTGATGCTGCTGATCCACGGCACGGGCGCGGCGACGCACTCCTGGCGCGGGCTGGTGCCGCTGCTCAGGGATCGCTTCCGCCTCGTCGCGATGGACCTGCCGGGCCACGGCTTCACCCAGCGGCCGCCGACGGAGCTGTACACCATGCCCGGCATGGCGCGAGGCGTGAGCGCGGTGCTGGCCAAGCTCGATGTGAAGCCGGTGCTGGCGGTCGGCCACTCCGCCGGCGCGGCGGTGGCGCTGCGGATGGCGCTCGACGGCCTGATCGCGCCGCGCGGCGTGGTAAGCCTGGCAGGTGCCTTGCGCCCCTATGGCGGCGACGCCGCCCGCTGGCTGTCGCCGGTGGCGAAGCTGCTGTTCCTCAATCCCTTCACGCCAAGGCTGTTCGCCTGGCGCGCCGGCGATCCCGACTCGGTCGCGAGGCTCATCCGCAACACCGGCTCGACGATCGACCCGGCCGGCGTCGGCAACTACCGCACGCTGGTCAACAACCCCGACCACGTCGCCGCGGCGCTCGGGATGATGGCGAACTGGGATTTGCAGCCGCTCGCCCGCGACCTGCCGAAGCTTGCGGTGCCGCTGCTGCTGATCGCCGGGCGCAACGACAGGACGGTCAAGGCCGAGGACAATTTCGTCACCCGCGACCTCGTGCCGGGCGCACGGGTCGAGGTGCTGCCGAACCTCGGTCACCTCGCGCACGAGGAGGCGCCGGAGGTGGTGGCAGGGCTGATCCTGCGGTTCGCTGAGGAGACCGGCGTGCCGGAGACGGCGACGACTGGCTGATTGGCGGTGACGATGGGGACGACCCGGCGAGGCCTCCGCAACGTGTTGGTCGCCGTCATCGTGCTTGCCGCAGCCCTCGTCGCTGCACCGCGGCTCGTTGGCTGGGCCATCGATCTCAGGCGCCCTGCACTCGCCCGCCACCTTCCGGCGAGGGAAGACCAAGCTGAGAAGGAATTCAACCGGCGCATCAAGGCCCGTTTCCCGCTCGGCTCGTCAGCGGCGGCAATGGAACAGGCGCTGTTTGACGAAGGCTTCGGAGCAGCCCATGCGTTCAAGAGCAGCCGCTACGTCCGCCTCGACCGATCGACCGGCCTGCTGCTTGAGGAAAGCTTCGTCATGCTCTGGGAGGCCGATGGCGACAAGCTGAGCATCGTACGTGGCACCTATTACCTGACCGGTCTGTGAGCGCACACCTCTCCCACTCCGCCGCCTCGACAAGTGTCAACTTCGTGTTACACATCGGGCATGGCGACGTTGACGCTCGACCCGCAAGCGCCTACCCGCCCGCCGGCGGCGCCCTCCGCGCGCGACCTCAGGCCTCAAGCCCGCTCCCACGCGGTCGTCATCGGCTCCGGCTTCGGCGGCCTCGCCGCGGCGGTGCGGCTCGGGGCACGCGGCTACCGCGTCACCGTGCTAGAAAAGCTCGACCAACTCGGCGGCCGCGCCCGCGTCCACCGACAGGACGGTTTCACCTTCGACGCCGGGCCGACCATCGTCACCGCGCCGTTCCTGTTCGAGGAGCTGTGGGCGCTCGCCGGCCGCCGCCTCGCCGACGACGTCGATCTGCGGCCGGTGACGCCGTTCTACGCCATCCGCTTCGCGGACGGCGAGACCTTCCGCTACACCGGCGACCCCGAGGCGATGCGCGCGGAGGTGGCGCGCTTCTCTCCGCAGGACGTCGCGGGCTACGAGCGCTTCATGGCGGCCTCGGAGGCGATCTTCCGCGTCGGTTTCGAGAAGCTCGGCCATCTCCCCTTCTCGTCCTGGCGCGACATGGCGCGCATCGTCCCCGCCATGGTGAAGCTGCGCAGCCACCGCTCGGTCTACGGGCTCGTGTCGTCCTTCATCAAGGACGAGCGGCTGAGGACGGTGTTCTCGTTCCATCCGCTGCTGATCGGCGGCAATCCATTCACGGCCTCCTCGATCTACTGCCTGATCGCCTTCCTGGAGCGGCGCTGGGGCGTGCATTTCGCGATGGGCGGCACGGGCCGGCTCGTCGAGGGCCTCGCCTCGCTGATCGAGGGCCAGGGCGGCACCATTCGCACGGGCGCCGGCGTCGCGCGCATCCTCGTCGAGGGGCGCCGCGCCATCGGCGTCGCGCTCGACTCGGGCGAGGCGATGCGCGCCGAGGTGGTGGTCTCCAACGCCGATTCCGCCACGACCTACGCGAAGCTGCTGGCGCCCGAGCACAGGCGGCGCTGGAGCGACCACCGCCTCAAGCGCTCGCGCTACTCCATGGGGCTGTTCGTCTGGTATTTCGGCACCCGCCGGCGGTATGAGGACGTCGAGCACCACACCATCCTGCTCGGGCCGCGCTACCGCGCGCTTTTGCGGGACATCTTCGGCGCCAAGGTGCTCGCCGACGACTTCTCCCTCTACCTCCACCGCCCCAC
>CALMRL010000231.1 GCA_937873345.1 uncultured Beijerinckiaceae bacterium
GGGTGAGGGCGGCCGGGGTCATCCCATCGATGCGCCCCGCCTGCCCCATCGTCGCCGGGCGGACGAGGGCGAGGCGCGCCCTGATCTCGTTCGACAGGCCGGGCAGCGCCGCGAAGTCGAGGTGGGCCGGCAGCGCCAGCTCCTCGTCGCGGCGATGCGCGGCGATGTCGGCCGCCTGCCGGTCGAGGTAGACGGCGTAGCCGGCGTCGATGGCGAGCTGCCCGGCGGTCGCCGGCGGCACGACGCGCAGCTGCGGCCACACCTCGGCCAGCCGCTCGAAGCCGATGCCGGGGAAGCCGAGCAGGTCGAACCCGGTGCGGCGGATGCCGTCGCGATTGACGGCCAACCCGTGGTCCCCCGCCTCGCTCGGCGTCAGGCTGAGCGAGCGCAGCAGCGCCATCCCGGCGTCGTAGCTCGCCTTCTTCGCGGCGAAGCTCGACGCCCGCGCCGCGCCGACCAGCCCGAGATCGACGCCGCGCGGCGTGAGGCGGGCGTCGGCGTTGTCGGCGCGCAGCGTCAGCCGGTACTCGGCGCGCGAGGTGAACATGCGGTAGGGCTCGCTGACGCCGCGGGTGACGAGGTCGTCGACCATCACGCCGATGTAGCTGTCCGCCCGGCCGAAGCTCGCCGCCTGCTGCCCGCCGGCGCGGCGCGCGGCGTTGAGCCCGGCGACCAGCCCCTGCGCCGCCGCCTCCTCGTAGCCGGTGGTGCCGTTGACCTGGCCCGCGAGGAAAAGGCCGGGCAGGCGCTTCGCCTCCAGCGAGGCGGTCAGCTCGCGCGGGTCGATGTAGTCGTACTCGATGGCGTAGCCGGGCTTCAGCACGGTGACGTGCGCCAGCCCGGGGATCGTGCGCAGGAAGCGGTCCTGCACGGCGACCGGCAGCGAGGTCGAGATGCCGTTGGGATAGATCGTCGGGTCGTCGAGCCCTTCCGGCTCCAGGAAGATCTGGTGCGACTCCCGCTCGGCGAAGCGCACCACCTTGTCCTCGATCGAGGGGCAGTAGCGCGGACCGCGCCCGGTGATCGCGCCGGAATGCAGCGGCGAACGGCCAAGGTTGTCGCGGATGACGGCGTGGCCGGCCGGCGTGGTCGCGGTAACGAAGCAGTCCACCTGCGGGTTGGTGATCGCCGTGGTCAGGAAGGAGAAGGGCTCGGGCTCGGCGTCGCCGCCCTGGCGCTCCAGGCCGGACCAGTCGATCGTGCGCCCATCGAGGCGCGGCGGCGTGCCGGTCTTCAGCCGCCCGAGCGCGAAGCCGTGGCGGCGCAGGCTCGCGGCGAGGCGGAGAAGATTCTGAAGGTCAAGCAGGCGGAGGCCGAGGCGGAGTCCAAGGCACTGCAGGGCAAGGGCATTGCGGCGGAGCGGCAGGCGATTATCGATGGCTTGTCTTCTTCAATAGAGAACTTTCGGCATGGAGTTCCGGGAGCCACCAGCGAGGATGTGATGGCGCTGGTGCTGCTGACCCAATACTTCGATACGCTGCGGGACATTGGGACGCGAGGCGGAACCAACACCGTCTATCTTCCGAACAATCCGGGTGC
>CALMRL010000232.1 GCA_937873345.1 uncultured Beijerinckiaceae bacterium
GCGTCCGGCGTCGCGGGTCCGGCCGGCACGGCGAGGGCTAGATCGAGGCTCTTGGGAATGCACTGGTCGGCGCAGATCAGCAGGTCGAGGTGGAGCTTGAGATCGAGCGACTTGCCCCTGTCGGCGAGCGCCAGGTCGAGCGGGAAGGTGACCTCGTGCTTGTAGCCGAAGGTCTGGATGCCGAGCACGGTGACGCGCTCGGGCGCGGGATAGAGCAGCGTCGCCTTGCCGAGGTTGGTCGAGCCGGCCCAGTCGAGCGTCGGCGGCAGGCCGGCATCTCCCGGCGAGCGCCAATAGGTCTTCCAGTCGCCGTCGAGCTTGATCTCGACCCCGGCCGGCAGGATCGCGAGGTCGCCGGTGCCGCCGACCGCCGACACGAGGCGGGCCTCGACGTGGTCGGACTTGGACCAGTCCCCGCTCAGGGCGAGGGCGGGCATGGCGGCCAGGGCGAGGGCGGCGGCCGCAAGGGTCCCCGCGAGGGCGCGGAGGCCGAAGCGGCTGGTGCGGCGCGAGTGACCGGCGACGCGAGACCGCTGCCCGGACCCTTGGAATGCCATGACGTTCCGCCCCTGCGGCCGATGCCGCGATTTTGGCGCCATCGCTAACGTAGCCGTCACGGGGGTACAACCGTTCGGACGGCGGATGGGGGCGACGAATGGCCTCTCGCGTCGACGATCGGCCTCTGGGAAGATCGGGAAGTATTCCTGGCGGGAGCGGACGGTGCCGCGCAGTTCCTCATCCCGGCCCGGGGCGTCGGCGATGCCGGCTGTGTGCCATCTCCTGCCCGCCGGCTCGGCCCAACGGCTCGCGGCGCTGCCTCTCCTCGCAGCCCTGCTGAGCGCCGCCCCGCATCCCGCCGCCGCCGACGACGAGGCGGAGCGCGCGCTGCTGCGCCAGTCCTGGATCGCAGCCTGCGGGCACTACGACGAGACCACGAACTGGACGGCGCGCCAGGCCTGCAATCTCGCCTGGTTCCGCGCGCATGAGAGAGGCGTGTGGCAGCACAACCTCAACCCGCACGGCCCCGTGACGGCCGGGCCGTCGTCGTGATGGGCGATCAGAAGCGGAAGACTCCGAGCGCGTGGTCGGCGACTCCGGGGTTGTTGGGCCGGTCGAGGCGGGTCGGGAACGTGCGCCGCGGCCGGGTGAAGCGTTTGTCGTCGCAGCGAGAGAAGGTCAGTTCGAGCACGGTCGGCACCGGCAGTCCGGCGGTGACGGCGTAGGCGGCGTAATTGTTGCCGTGCACGTGCACCACGCGGTGCTGCGCCGTCAGGGCGGCGAGGACGGGGCCGGCGATCGCGGCGAAACGGGGCACGTGCAGGTCGCGCAGGCCGTGGAACTCCACGACGATCTGGCGGAACAACCCGAGGTGCTCCAGCCCCAGCGCGGCGAGCGCCTCCCACTCCGCCGCCTCGATGTCGCATTTCAGAAGAAGGTCGCCGCCGGCCGCGAGATGGCCGTTCTCCTCCATCAGCGAGGGCAGCGAGCGGAACGGCGCGCGGTCCGCGCCGGCGATGCCGCAGCGCCGGAAATGGAAGCGGGGGTTGGTCTCTGGCGGCCCGGCGACGGTGTGGTCGTACTGGAAGACGTCGATGCCGCGGGCCGCGATCGCGGCATCCCAGGTCACGTCGGTGCTGATGCCGAGAGAATAGGCGGCGGCGATCCCCGAGAAGTCGTCGAGCATGACGTAGCCGCCGTCGCCCTCGCCACCGACCCGGACCTTGCGGAACCCCCTCGCATCGCGAGGCTCGATCAGCCGCAGGATGGAGCGGACTCGCTCGTATCCGGCGAGTCCGTTGTCGAAGCCGCCGGCGGCGAGATCGCCGAACTCATGGCTCGCCAAGGTCACAGGCCGTCGCGCGAGGCGATCGCTTCCGACCACAGCACGGCGCGCGTCGCCATGCCGAGGTGCTGGCGTTCCACCATGCGGTCCTCGACGCGGATCGCCGCGCGCCGGGCGTTCTCGGGCCTCGCGAAGGCGGCGATCACAAGCCTCGCGCGGCGCACCTCCTCGGCGGTCGGCGCGAAGGAGCTGTTCGCCGGCTCGATCTGGCTGGGATGGATCAGCGTCTTGCCGTCGAAGCCGAGGTCGCGCGCCTGCCGGCACTCCGCTCGGCACCCCTCGACGTCGGCGATGTCGTTCCACACGCCATCGAGGATCGTCAGCCCCTCGGCGCGGGCGGCGGCGAGGACCATCATGATCCAGGGCAGCATCGGCGCGCGGCCGGGGACGATCTGCGCCCAGGTGTCCTTGGCGAGGTCGTTGGTGCCGAGGACGAAGCAGCTGAGCCGGGTGCGCCGGTCGCGGCGCGCCCGGGCGATGGCGGCGATGTTGAGGATCGCCGCCGGCGTCTCGATCATCGCCCACACGTCGATGCCGTCGGGCGCTTCCAGGGCCTCCAGATGGTCCGCGATGCTTTCCAGCACGGCGGGCGAGAACACCTTGGGCATCAGGATGGCGTCGGGCCGCGCCGCGATCGCCGCGCGCAGGTCGGCATCGCCCCACGGCGTCTGGGGCGCGTTGACCCGGATCACCACCTCGCGGTCCCCGTAGCCGCGCCCGGCGACGGCGCGACAGACCTGCGCGCGCGCCAGCTCCTTCTCCTCCGCCGCGACCGCATCCTCCAGGTCGAGGATCAGCGTGTCGGCCGGCAACGTCCGCGCCTTATCGAGGGCGCGCTGATTCGATCCCGGCATATAGAGGACGCTGCGGCGCAGGCGCATGGTGCTCAAGGATGGTCCCCGTCGGCGCGGCCAGAAAACGCGCAAGGATGGAAGTGCGCAAGGATGGAGATGCGCAGGACAAGCTTCGGTTGGCCGGAAGGCGCCTGGGCGGGACCCGGCTGCCATCGCCGCCGACCCGATCGCGACACTCGCGTCGGGTGGAAAGCGCTGCCAGCCGCGGCGCCGGCATAAGGGTCGTACGACCTTTTTCCGGATTTTCCCGAATGATGATCGAGACCTGTTGCCTTTCGGCATCACTCCACGGTTTCCGGTCGGATTCCGACCCGCGCCTTTCTTTACGACTTGTTAACCAATCGCTCGCACGCTTAACACGGGGGTGCAAAGAGGATCCGATGGACTTCATCGCCGAAGAGGAACTCTGCCAGCAGGCTTACGAGGTATGGCTGCATTACGCATGCCCTACCTGCGCAGGACTTGCCCCGCAGCCTCGGCTCAAGGTTCCGGTGCAGCTTTCCTCCGATTGCGATGGACCCTGCAGCGTCCTCCCCTTGGTCTTCTTCCCGGCCTTTCCCTTCGAAAGCTCCCGCAGCGACGCGATCGGCCCGCTTCCCCGTCAGTGATGGTCCCGTCGCGAACATCAATCCCGTAACGCTCCTCGGCGCGTGATCCTGCGCCGCCGGCCACCGCGCGGATCGAGCTCTGCTCTCCCGCAGTATGCATCTCCCTCGACATCGCGAGACGGCCGACGCTGGGAGCGCCAGCGCCTCTGACACAAGGCCGGCCAAAGCCCACAGCCGAATGGTGCGGTTAAAGCGTTATTTACCATGCCGTCCCTAGCTTCGGCTCAGGCCCGACCTGCCGAAAGCGCGACAACCATGGCGACCCCCACCGCACGCTTCCTACGTCCAGTGCCGCAATCCTCGCGGCCGGCATCGTCCGATGCCGATTCGCCGCCTCGCGCGATCCCGGCTTCCGTCCACCGCGTCCCCGCGCCCGATCGGGTTGATGGGGCATCGCAATGGGACCGGCGGCCCAGCGAGGCGGGGCGGCGCGAGCCATCCTGGCTCACCGACCTCACCGATCAAATCACGCGCTCGGTCAACGCGATCGAGCGCGTGGCCGAGCACGTCAGCACCATGCGCGATGACAACACCCATCTCCGCACGGTGACGGCCGACCTCCGCGAGGCGCTGGAAGCCGAGCGCCTCGAAAGCGGCCGCAGACTCGCCGAACAGGGTCGCTCGATGTCGCAGCAGAAGCGACGCGCGGCCGAGGCCGAACGCAGCGCCGACTCGCTCGCCGGCATGCTGTGCGACCTCGAGCGGCAGCTGACGAGCCGCCGAGCAAGCGAGCAATTCGCCGACGCCGACGAGCAGTTCCGCCGCGCCGGCTGATCCACGCCATGCAAGACGTCCGTCCGGGCCGGGTGGACGGTGCCGCCCGTCCGGCTTGACGCCCCCGCGGACCCCGCCGCGACAAGCGCGGCGATGCGAACGATCGCGCGTGCTCGGGCTGCTGTGCCTCGCCATCGTCCTCTCGATGACCACCTGGTTCTCGGCGACCGCGATCACGCCGGAACTCGTCGCCCTTCGGCGCTGATGCTCGCCGTGTCGGGCGCCTGCGCGCTCGCCATCGGCTTCAGCATCGACGGGCCGCCGTGGCTGTTCCTCGCCATCGCCGTGCCGTGGGGCATGAGCGTGATCGGCGATCCCGCATCCTCGCCATGCTGCGGC
>CALMRL010000233.1 GCA_937873345.1 uncultured Beijerinckiaceae bacterium
TCATCAACCTCGCCGCGACTCGCATCGCATTGAGGTAAATGTCCACGGGCCTTAGGTGAATGGCAGAGGCTCCAAAGTGAGCTATCCTCCCTCCAGCTACGGCAGACGACTCAAGGAGGCGTTCATGCACCAACCCTGGCACGATTACCTACCGCTCGCTCTCGCCACCTTCAGCTTCATGGGGCAGCTGGCATTGCTGGGCCTTCTCCTGCGAAAGCTGGTGCAGCTTAAGAAAGATAGGCGTCTGCAAGCCTGCTGAGTTCAGTCCGGGCCGCTCTCACATAACAGCGAGGAACTCAGTGATATGGAACTGATCGACTGTCTGGTGAGGTCGAAGCCGGCTGGCTCCGCCATCCGCTGTCCCTATGCAACTCGGTTCAACGCACACGTTGAGTTGTCCGGCTTGTGCTACGATGAGAGCACGAAGGAGTAGCGAAGCAGGGTTTGTCGCCGGGGAGGAGCTGTCTTTCGTTCTATGCTGCGTCTTGATGCCTGGATGCGATCAGTGAAGCAGATGCTTGCACGAGCTTGAGCGCCGCAGAGAAGCAGGGCCGGATCTGGCGAAGTCAGAGATCAGCATCGGGCGCTACCAAGGTGGCATACCGACCTCGGTCGGGGATAGCGTTTGGATAAGCATGCAGATCGTGGTCGATGCGAGAGATGCTGCGATGCTGCCTCTTGACAGGTAATTTTCTCCTCATTCCGCCCACTGCGAGCGTGAGCCCAGATATGTTTTTGACGCGAAAATCGTTGAGCAAAAGTTGACAATCCTTGACCTGGTGGTGTTCCCCGACTGATGAAACCAGCTATCGCGGAATACCAAAATGTAAATTTATTGACCATCTCACTCTTATTGAGGTCTGCCCGTAGGCGAAGTTGAGGAAGGTTCACAAGCCTCAGTCGAGTGGAGGCGCCTATAAGAATGATGCCGGTTCTGTTTGATGCGGCTCACGTGCGCCACCAGGGGTGAGGCTCTCGCGCTGGATAGTAGCTACCCCGGTCGCCACCGCTGTGCCCGCGGTGGGCGAGGACTGAACTCGACTTTGGTCATTCATGCGGTTTGGCACAGGGCCAAAGCCCATGGTGTCGGCGGGGTGAAGCGTTGTTTCGTACTGTGACTTCTGCGCGGAGACATCATCGAATCCTGCTCACGCCATAGCGCGACACATCGCGCGAGGGTGCCGGTGAATGACGGACATGGCTTGGCGTACCGCACAGCCGCTGCGATGCCCCTAGCATCGTCGCTGGCCGCGTGACGATGAAGAACAGCGCGAGCAGGCAGGGCGTCGTGCAAGTGATCGCCTTTTCCTTCATCACCAAGGCATTTGCCGATGTAGGCCTTGCTGGCGAGCATTCGGCTATGGCCACGATCATCACCGTCGAGATCGTCTGCACACCACCCGATTATGTCGGCTTCGCCATGCACCCGCGCCCCGGGGTGGTGGAGCGCTTCATCGCCTGTATCAGCCGCAATCGGCATCTACGTAAGGACCCAGAGGCGATCCTCGCCTCCGCAAAAGCTTTTCCCGACGCCGCTGCCGTCCATGATCCTCGTCAAGCGCGTCGCCGACGCGACACAACTCTTTGGACGAACTCTAGGTCGGAACGCCCTTCACGGAGCCAAATTTCCAGAACCTCGTTGGAGTTTGGGAATACGGTAGGTGCGCCTCGCAAGCTTGGCTACCTACCGGCGAGAGCTCGCCTCTTCGCCTGCTTCGCAGGCCGGCGTCGCTCTCGTTACCTCTTGCTCTCACTGTTGTCCGATTTGACCATAGAACACCATTACGGCTCTTTCTGCCGCATGCTGTCATACAAGTCTCTGGAGGTGGAAGCGTGGTAGCGTTGCTACCTACGCTTCGTCCTCCGTTCACCGCGACCAGAGTTGCCGCGGCACGACGAACTGCTCATAAGATATCCGACATGCCACTGATTTGGCAACATATTGTGTGATCCTATCCTGACTTTTAATGGCCTGTACCTCGCACGTCCCTGAGCGCGCGATCTTTTGCCAAGCCTTCTTTGCAGCATCGGCATATACCTTGATGTCTTCACAGTTCTTGAATTTTACTAGAAGATGCCAGTGAAAATTAGATATTTGCTTTTCTGGAAAAGCAAAAAATTCGGGGCGAGAATCTGGCATCTTAACCCAGTACTTTCCAGCCACCTCCCTAGACATCATTGCATCGAAGCGCTTCAAACAAGATAGAGCTTGATCTGATGTCGTGCCAAAATTATTAAATGTGATAGTAACAAACAAGTGCCAATGACTCTGTCTTAATAGTGCTAGGACCGCTTTTTTGCAATCAGAAACGCTATGGTAAGTCATATATACGTCTTTTTGTTTAAGATGTAGACGCGACTTCTCTATGCCGCTCGATTATCATCTCAAGCAGGAAAAGCCATGTCAGTTTTATGTGCTATAGCGGCGCCGAGCGCGCGATGACTCGCGAAACGACCGAAATCGAAAGATTTATGCGTTCGTCGAGGCGGGCGAAGCCAAATCCCTTGAGCAGCTCGTGCGCTCGTACCTGCGAATGCCGAAGCGTTCAGCGACGACACGTTGAAGGTCGACGTGGCGCCAGCGCACCACCCCGTCGATCGCCTGATCCTGTCCGCTCTCGACGCGGTGGACGAACGCGGCCTGCTTCTCGACGCAGTGGCGGGGCGGGTTGCCCCATACTGAATCGAGGATTCGACCAGTTGTCTTTCAGCTCGTCGGGGCTGTGGGTATTGGAGCGATGCACCCGGTCACGCAGCATTTGCCGATCCATCCCGCCGATGTGGGCGGCGTCGCCGCGGCTCATGCCCTCCAGCACGGCGGCAAGCGAGAGGACGCGACCGCTCTAGGTCGTGGTGACATATTCTATTTCAGCCAGATCATGATGCTGGCGAGGGTGACGAAGCCGAAGAAGTTGGCGGCGAGCTTGTCGTAGCGGGTGGCGATGCGACGCCACTGCTTGAGGCGGCCGAAGAAGGCCTCGATGCTCCAGCGCTGCTTATAGGCCTCGCGGTCGTAGCGGTGCTGGTGCTTGCGATGGCGACGGGGCGGGATCACCGGCGTGCCGCCCTGCTTGCGGATCAGGGCGTAGAGCGCGTCGGCGTCGTAGGCGCGATCGGCGATCACCTGCTTGGCGCGGAGACCACGCAGCAACTCGCAGGCCGGCGCCATGTCGTTCTGCTGCCCGGGTCCGAGCACGAGGCGCAGCGGCAGGCCCAGCGCGTCGACTACGGCGTGCAGCTTGTTGCCGAAGCCGCCGCGGGAGCGGCCGAGCGCCTGATGGTGAGGCTGGGCTTCCTCTCCCCTCTTTTGCGCCGCGCCCCGGCGGCTTGCGGGTGCGCCCGGATCACCGTGGCGTCGATGCTGATCCACTCCAGGTCGGGATTGGTCGACACGGCGGCGAAGATGCGCTCGAACACGCCAGCCTCGATCCAGCGGTCGTACCGCCGCTTGACCGCGTCGTAAGGCCTGAACCTGTCCGCCGGCAGGTTACGCCAGCGCGCTCCCGGCGCGCCAGCCACAGCACAGCGTCCAGGAAGCGCCGCGCATCGCTGGGACGCCCGCGCTTGCCGGCCCTGCCCCCCGGCACAAACGGCTCCAGGCGCGCCCACTGATCATCCTGCAGGCCCTCGACACCCATGATCCGCCCCTCCCGCAAGGGATCGGATCAGAAAATGATCGACCGCAAAAGCAATTATGTCACCGCAGCCTAGCTCGTGTGCGCGTCGCTACCGCCAGCAGCCATAGCGCAGCCGCCGAGAAATTCATCTGCAACGCCACCGCTGCCGCCATCGTGCCGTCCTCCCAGCACCATGGGATCACCTCTCAACGCTCGTCAAAAGTTCGTGAGTCAGAGAGGATGGCAGCTGCTATCACTTTGTGGAGGAGCAGTTCATAAAGGCTTTGATCTCTGCAATGAACGAGACCAATGGCTGAGGCCTGAGGCAGCTACGTAGGCCCTCCGGATCCTCAGCGAAAAAATCTTAAGAACTTCGCGCAGTCCGCTGATCCGGCCGCTATAAGACAGTATGTGAAAAACAGCGCAGCGCCTCCGATCGACCTCAGAGATGTCACCGACGTCACACCGCTTCGTCTAAGCGTTGCTGCGCGCCTAGCTTTTCCCGACGGCTCGATCACTGCGAAGTCGCTGCGCGGTGAGGCTCTCAAAGGCAATCTTGCTATCGAGCGCATTGCAGGGAAGCATTTCACTACGCTGTCGGCCATCCGCCTCATGAGAACGCGATGCCTCGTCCATCAGTTGGAGCCCGCCTTTACGTCCGCCGGCGAAAGGGTCGCTCCTCCATCTACGTCATCAGAGATGGCGAACGGGAGGTCGGCACAGGCTGCAGCGTTGGAGCGCTTGGCGCAAAGGAAGCAGCTGAGGCGAAGCTCCGAGCTTACCTCGCTGACAACCACCGAGCCGACTTCGGAGACGGTGATCCGCGGCGTGTACTCGTTGCCGATGTCCTCGACCTCTATAGCGAGAAGCAATCGCCCCTAAACCGTCGGCCGGACGTCGACGACTCAGCGATCCTCCATCTGCTCACCTTCTTCGGGGCCGATCACGTCGCCGATGTGACGCCAGTTCGAGCGGGTGCCTATGCGACCTGGCGCACAGCGATGCCGCAGGCGCGGTTCAAAGATTCGACCACGGCGCCGCGCGTCGGCTTAACCACGGCGCGCCGCGAGCTTGAGGTGCTGTCTGCGGCGATCGGTTTTGCCCACCGCGAGCACAAGCTAACCCACACCATCGTGGTGCATCTGCCAGACAAGGGTCAGCCTCGCGATCGTTGGCTGAACCGTGATGAAGCGGCGCGCCTCGTATGGGCCGCATACCGTGGCGAGGCAAAGCACCTTGCACGATTCATCCTGATCGCGCTGTACACCGGTACGCGCCATGAGGCGGTGCTGCAGCTGCGGTGGCTGCGCTCAATCGATTGCGGCAGCGTCGACCTCGATGCCGGCCTCATCTATCGCCGGGGCTCACGCGAGGCTGACAGCAGCAAGCGTCGGCCGCCGGTGCCGATCTCGCTACGCCTCGCTGGTCACCTCCGTCGATGGCGTCGCGAGGCCATTGCCTGCGGGCAAACGCAGGTAATCTCTTACGAAGGCGAGCCTGTGCAGCGCCTCCGGCGTTCCTGGAACACAGCGCGTCGCAAAGCTGGGCTCGGCGCCGAAGTCGTGCCGCACATCCTGCGCCACACCTTCGCGACCTGGGCAGTGCAGAACGGGCACTCGCTGGCGAAGATCGCCGCCGTGCTGGGCACAAGTGAACGGATGATCGAGCAGACCTATGGGCATCATGCGCCTGATCACCTGCGCGATGTCGTCGACTTCGGTCGCCCCACTTTGACAACTGCCAAGCCCGTTTCCGGGGTGAAAACGGGGCGCGAGGTAACGAGGCGGCGGTAAAAGACGCTTAAGTCATTGTTTTAGCTGGTGGGCGGTGACGGGCTCGAACCGCCGACCCTCTCGGTGTAAACGAGATGCTCTACCAACTGAGCTAACCGCCCTCGCAGAGAAGACGCATCCGCCTCATCCCCGCTTGGCCACAGGTAGCGCCACAGGTGATGCCCCCTGGCGCCGGTCCATCCGTTGCGTCACCTCGCGGTGGTGCTCGGGATCGTGGTGGCCGTGGACGCGCTCTAGCATCTTCTCCGACACGCCGAAATAGTCCGACGCATCGTAGCGCTTCGTCCCGCGCTGCATCGCCTAGAGCGTTTTCGAGTGAGGTGGACCCGGCTCACGTGAAGAAAACGCGACGAAGAAGGACCGAAAGCTGGTTCCGTGTCAGCGGAAACAGCTCTCGGTGATCGCGGTGTGGCGCAGGGTGTGCGGCGAGACGTTGGGCATGCCGCCGGCGTCGGCGATCCGGCGGAAGGCCTTCGATACCCGGATGACGGGCTATCCTTCCCACTCGACGACGCTGTGCTCGCACAGGCCCAGCCGCTCCCACCGCTGCATGTGGGCGAGCAGCTTGTCGGGCAAAGCAGACCTTCATTAGCAGCCACCAGCAGCGGTGCCCCAGCCATGCCGCGGCAAACAACGTCCGCAACACCGCGGCGACGATACGCTCGCCTGACGCGACGCCGGCGCCAATCCAGATGCTGTCGTAAGCTACCAGCTTGATGACAAGCTGCAGCTGTATGGCGATGTGTTCGGCAGTATGAAGTCGGCGCCCCAGCAGCGCGGCAATGCAGGCTTCGACGGCGGCATCCAGTATCTTCTCACCAAAACGGTCAGGTCGATGCGAGAGCCGGTACGCTGCTCGCCGGGCAGCAGGTGCTGCATTTCGGCAGCGGCCTCTTCTTTTGATCAAGGCAGCGGCCGTCGCTATTGGGCGTCGACAGTCCCGCTACCGGCGGCATATCCGTCTGTGAGACAGAGATCGCCTGTGCCAAGGGGGCACGCGATGAACCATGCCCCGTAACCTTTTCGGCCGATCCACGTATCAGTCTGCGTATGCAGATCGATGCTCCTTCCGACGATCGCTCGCTTCCCCGTTGCGGCATCGCCATGATGGCGAAAGCGTCGAAGGCAGGCCGCACGAAAAGCCGGCTTGGTGCCTTTGGCGGTTTCGAGCAAGCCGCTCTCCTGAATACGGTGTTTCTCAAGAAGATTGCCGAAAACCTCACGGCGGCACGCACCATCAGCCCAATTGCCGGCTACGTCGCGTTTGCACCCGGGCCTGACACCCGCGACCGCTTCGAGCACCCGAGCCCTGCTTGCGAGTCTCGAGGAGCCGGCAGCGCTCGTGATTGCGCGGAGATCGAATGAGGCGACGCTCGCTGCTGTGGCTCGCCGCGCTCGCCGCGCTGACGATCGCGGTCGAGATCGTCCTCGGCTGGTCGATCCTCCCGGATTCCTATGATTCGATCGTCAATTACATGTGGGTGGAAGTTCCCATCTACGCTGTTGCCGTCATCGTCGTGCTTCGCGACAAGGGGACCGATCCCGCCGGAACGCGTCGCGCCGTCGCCTTCATTCTCCTGGTTGCAGCCGCTCTTCGCGTGATTGCCGTGCCCGTCGGCATCGAGTCGACGGATATCAACAGATACGTCTGGGATGGTCGCGTGCAGGGCGCCGGCATCAACCCGTACGGGCATATCCCGGCCGATCCTTCGCTCGCCTTCCTGCGTGACGACGAGATCTACCCGGAAATCAACCGCAAGGACTATGCGCCGACGATCTACCCGCCGTTCGCGCAGATCGTCTTCTTCCTCACGACGCGGATCAGCCAACAGCTCTGGATGATGAAGTCCGTGATGGTCGGCTTCGACGGTTTGACGATCTGGGCGCTGCTGCGGCTCCTCAAGGCGCGACAGATTCCGCCGACGCGCATCCTTCTCTACGCATGGCACCCGGTGCCGATCTGGGAGTTCGCAGCCGACGGCCATATCGACTCGGTCGCGATCGCCTGCCTGTGCCTCTCCCTTCTCGCGGCGGAACTGCGGCGGCCGGTCCTGGCCGGCATCGCGCTCGGTGCCGCGACGCTGACCAAGGTCTTCCCCGTCCTGATCGGGCCGGCGCTCTATCGACGGTGGGACTGGAAACTCCCGCTCGCCGGTTTCGCCACGATCGTCGTCCTCTACCTGCCCTACATCAGCGCGGGCAAAAAGGTTTTGGGCTATTCAGCCGGCTACTCGACCGAAGAGCACTTCTCCGACGGCCTCGCCGTCTATCCCTGGCTCCTCGCAAAACACATCGTTCCCGGTCTGCCGCAGACCGCTTTCGCCTTGTACTGGCCGCTGGTGGCCGTGGCCCTGCTCGGCCTCGGGCTGATGAGCGCGTTTCGTGAACGCCCCGCGTCGGCCGACATCTGCGGCGCCTTCCTGATCGCGACGACCTTCACCTTCCTGACTTCGCCGCATTACATCTGGTACATGGCATGGCTCGTGCCCTTCCTGTGCTTCTATCCGTTGTGGTCGGTCATTTGGCTCACGGGCGCCGCGACATTCATGAACAACCTCTCATGGCCAGACGACTTCGTTGGGGGCTCGAAGGTGTTCCTGCCCTTCTTGGCGATCGCCCTTTGCGAACTCGGCATCCGCCTCTTCCGCGAAAGAAGGAAACGACATGGAGACCCTGTCGCCATCGAAGCCGGTTGATCCGCGCCGCTACTTCGAAAGCGTCGCCCCGTTGCCGGCCAAGCGCACCGAACGCGAGCCGGTCTGCCTCTACCTGGAGGTCACGAACCGCTGCAACCTGCTCTGCACGACGTGCCCACGAACCTATGTCGAGCTCGAGCCGCCGGCGGACATGTCGTGGGAGCTGTTCACGTCGATCGTTGACCAGATGCCGAATGTGCAGCGGGCGGTGCTGCACGGCGTCGGCGAGCCGATGCTCGTGAAAAACCTTCCGCAGATGGTTCGCTATCTGAAGGATCGCGGGATCTACACGCTCTTCAACACGAACGGGACGTTGCTGACCGAGCGCAACGGCCGGGCGATGATCGACGCCGGGCTGGATGAGATGCGCGTGTCGCTCGATGCGTCGAACCCGACCTCCTACCTGGCGGTCCGCGGCAAGAACTACTTCGCCCGCATCCTTCACAACGTGAAGCGTTTCCGCGAGATCCAGGAGCGTGAGGGCCATGCGCTTCCCAAGGTCTCGGCTTGGCTAACGGGGCTCAAGGAGACGATCGGGGAGTTGCCCGAGTTCGTGCGCGTCGCAGCCGACATCGGGGTGAAGGAGGTCTACCTCCAGCGCCTCGTGTTCTTCGAGGACGAATCGATCGGCCTCGCACGGCCGGATCAGGCTCTCTACGAACAGATGAACGCCGAGGAAGCCGTGCACATCGCCGAGGCGGAACGGCTGGCCGCCTCGCTCGGCATGACGTTCAGCGCGTCCGGCGCGGCCTCCGAGCCGGGCATGAGCCTCAAGCGTCAGGAGGACGGATCGCCCTGGTCGCTGTGCCGGCGCCCCTGGTCGGTCATGTACTTCACCGCCAACGGCCGTGCGTTGCCGTGTTGCATCGCGCCGTTCTCGCAGCGCGGCTACGAGAACTACACGCTGGGCGATGCGACCAAGGAGAGCCTTCGCGACATCTGGAACGGCGTCAGCTACGCCGATTTCCGCGAGGCGCTCCTCTCCGACGCTCCACCCAAGGCCTGCGCGAGCTGTGGCCTTCGCTGGAGCCTTTGATGGCGCAGCCGGTCGTCCTCGCCATCCCGACGCTCAACGAGGCCGAATCGATCGGCGCTCTCCTCGACAAGATCCCGCGCGACGTCGTCTCGACGATCATGGTCGCCGATGGCGGCAGCACGGACGGCACGTGCGCGATCGCCGAGCGCGCGGGCGCGATCGTCATCGACGCGGGACGCGGCTACGGCCGGGCTTGCCTGAAAGCCGCCGTGTCCGCCCCTGCAGATGCGATCATGGTGTTCATGGATGGCGACGGCGCGGACGATCCCGATGCGATCGGCACCCTTGTCGCGCCGATCGTCGCCGGCACGCATGACTTCGTCATCGGCTCGCGCGTGAGCGGAACGCGAGACCCCGGCAGCATGGCGTGGCATCAGATCGCCGCCGGTTACGTGTTCGGGCGCGCGATCGGCGTCCTCTACCGCACGCGCTACACCGACATGTGCGCTTTTCGCGCGATCTCCCGTCAGACGCTGCTGTCGCTGGACATGCGCGAGATGACCTATGGCTGGAACCTCGAGATGCAGATGCGGGCGGCGCGCGCCGGGCTGCGGATCCTGGAGTTGCCGGTCCACAACAGGTGCCGGTTTGGCGGCTCATCCAAGGTCGCCGGCAGCCTGCGCGGGACGATCAAGGCCGGCACACGGATCATCGCGACCTTCCTGCGGGTGGCCCGCGAACGTCCGGCAGGCACCCGGGAGGCGAGATCTTGAGGTTGCCCCTCGTCCAGGCCCGTCGCCAGGAGATGGAAGGCGCGGCGCGGCCTGCGCCGGTCCGTGTTCCCGGCTCCGAGCACGAGTCCTTCCCGATCCCCTGCTATCGCTCGCCGCAACTTTCGGCGGCCTACACGGCAAACGTCCTTATCTGCGACGTCACGCTGGGCCCGACGCGCTCGTGGAAGGATTGCGCCGCGCCTTTCGCCGTCGAGGAGGCGCTCAGATCAGGCCAGCGGCAGATCGTCGTTGCGTCCTCCGGCAATCACGGTCGGGCCATCGCTTATGCCTGCCGTGCGCGAGGGCTCGAGGCGGCCGTCCTGGTCTATGAGCGCACACCGGCCGATGTCGTCGACAGCCTGCTCGCGCTCGGGGCCAAGGTGTACCGCTATGCCGATCGTGCGGCGGTCCACGACGCGCTTCGCGCGTTCCGCTCCGACGGCTGGTATGCCGCGACGTTGCTGGACGATCTGCGTTTGGGCGCGCTGATGCCCGGCTCTGTCGGCTATCGGCGCATCGCCCACGCCATCGCCGACGCGGTCGCCGGCGATTCGATCGTGATCGTGCCCACCTGCTACGGCGACGGCGCGACGGCGATCGAGCAGCATCTCTCGAGGCTCGGGCGCAGCCCGACGATGTGCCTCGTGCGCGCCGCCGCCGGCGATGGCGCCATCGCGGCGTCGATCGCCACCGACGTCGTGACGCCACAGGTTGCCGCTCTCAACGCATCCGGCGCGATCGAGGTGAGCGTTGGGGACGACGCCTTCCGCGCCGGGGTTCTCGCCATGAGCGCGACGTTGGGCAAGAGGCTCGATGTGGCGGAAGGCGGGACGCCGGAGGCGATGTCGTACCTGAAGGTTTTGGGCGCTCTGGCGAAAGACAAGCCCGTCGTCTGCGTGCTGACCGGCGCCCTCTATCCTGGTCTCACCTGGAACTGAGCCGCGAAGCCCCGAGTAAAGGCCGAGTAAGACGCGTCGCCCGTAACCTGGGACCCGACATCAGCGAATCAAAGGCTGACGTGCGGACCGGGCAGCGGCCATCGCGGGCCATCGCGCCGGCAAAAACGCGCGAAGCCAGGGAGAATGGGAATGGACGCACCTTTCGATGCCGGCCGCCGCGCCCTGGTCGCTGGAGCGAGCGTCGCCTTCGCCTCCACCTGCCTGTCGATCCCTTCGCTTGCCGCAGGGCGGTTCGCGCCCGAGTTCGTCGGCATCGATGGGTGGCTGAATTCCGCGCCCCTTTCCATGAGAGGGCTTCGCGGTCGTCCGGTCCTGGTGACCTTCTGGGCGCGCTCGTGCATCAACTGCATCCACGCGATGCCGGCGATCAAGAGCTGGTACGCGAAATATCAGCATCGCGGCTTCGTCGTCGTCGCGGTGCACACGCCGGAATTTCCGGTCGAGAAATCGCGACCGGCCCTTGAGGCGGCAGCCCAACGCTTCGGCCTCTCCTATCCGATCGCCGAGGATAATTCTTCCGCGACCTGGAATGCCTGGGGCAACCAGTACTGGCCGGCCGAGTATCTCGTCGACCAGCAGGGACGCATCGTTCACTCGCATTCCGGCGAGGGCGGCTATGGCGAGACCGAGCGGCTGATCCAGGGCCTGCTGGCCTGATCGCCGCCGCCCGCGCGTAGGATCAGTGCGAGGGCTGCGCGAGAGGAACGCGAATACTCGCATCGGACGCAAGAATGGTGTCGACGCCATCCCTGTACGCGGGAAACGTTGCGAGCTGGTCCGGTGTGAACTCGACGATCTGCATGGACCGGCCTGACACGGCCATGGCATCGACGGGCACGGCGATCGGTCTTGCTCCGAAGCCGAAGACACCACCGCAAAGACGCGCCGGCTGCGACACTCTCGACCACGCCACGTCCGGCACTTCCCGCGTCCCAGCCCGTTGCCGGTCGCCTTCGATGGCACAACATGAACGGAGCACCACCCATGTCGAAGCAAGCTTACGAGAAGTGGTACGTGGAAGGGTTGCAGGCCCTCAAGTCGGCCAGCCAGCAAGGCCACGAGGCCGCCGGCGACACGCTGAAGGTGGTCAAGTCGGCCGAGGTCAAGACGATCGTGCAGGAGGGCACGGCGATGGCCGAGCGCCACGCCCAGACGATCGACGAGCTGCTGCGCAAAGCCGGCGGCTCCGCGCAGGGCAAGCCGGACAAGATCATGGAGGGCATCCGCGCCGGCACCAGGCACGTGATCGAGGCCGCTAACGACGACGAGGTGCGCGACGCCGGCGTGATCGCCTCCGAGCAGATCGCCTTGCACTACTACGTCGCCGCCTACGGCACGCTCGCCGCCACCGCCAAGCACCTCGGCAAGGAAGAGGACGCCCGCATGCTCAAGGAGATGACGGACGAGCGCAAGCGGCAGGACGAGAAGTTCACCCATCTCGCCAAGGAGATCGCCGACCGCGCTGCCTGATCGGCGTGTCACCTGGCGCCGATACTGCTTGCGCACATGTGTCGGCGCCGGACGAAGTTCTTTCATGTGATGTCAATTGCGGCTGACGCGGAGCAGGCAACGAAGAATTATGCCGCGTCGCCGATCGACGCTTTCCTGCGAGATGGATGGTCAGCCCGACACCGTCGTCGGGTTTGTTGATGACATCGGGACCTATTGAACGCTTGAAGGTCGTCATCGGTGCACCTTACCGGTGATCTGCGCGCGAAGTGGCGGGGCGCAAGGTGGAGCCAAGCGTCGCGGTGCCGGACAGTCGTACGCTGCGAAGCATGCTCGAGAGTGGGCAGCGTGCCGGTTACGGCAGCCACAAGCGCAAGAAAGGCAGCAGGCTTCACGTGGTGGTGGATACACATAGGGCAGGGTTAGAGCGCGAGGCACCCTGCCTCCGGGGGTGTCGATGTTCGCCGGGGACTAGAATGGGGAACAAATCATCATAGCGACGACTGGGGAAGTCGAGCATGCCGCGCTTCTTCAAGCCGATCGGCATATTGCCGAAGGTGAAAGGCACGTCACGGAACAGAAAATGCGGATCGCCAAGCTGCGCGAGGACGGCCACGACGTGAGAGCGTTCGAAGCCATGCTCACGACGTTCAGAGACACGCTGGCCGGGCACTACAAGCATCGCGGCGAGATCGTGAAACGGCTCGAACAGGCCGAAGGTAAGATGCCATCGTCAGACGAGGCAGCCTGAAGCGAATTGATCGCCGGCGCATCCCGTTAGGAGGTTGCTACAGGATGCCGCGGGATTGGCCCGTCGCCGCGAGCGCCTAGGCGAAGGAACGACCGGCCCGCTTGACCGTCCACTCCGGTGCCGACCTATCGATCGCGGATGGGACGCTGGTCCGTGACATGGACCCTCCTCGGGTCGTCGAAGGGGACCGTTGGGACGGAAGTGGCGGGGGGTGCCGGAAGCGCTCCACGATAGCTGTAAGCGCGTCGGATTAGCGGAGGTCTTGCCGACGCGCGGACGCCGCCCACGACTTGGGCACCTCGGACGCCCCGGGGATCCGTCCAGCCCGGGCACCGCGCGCCGGGCCAGCCTGCGCCGGCGAGTCCGGAGCGTGCCCGGGGGCGTGGCGGCGCCCCAGCGGGGCGGCGGTCGAAGCCCGAGCGGCCGAAGGGTACGCCGACAGGGCGACGGAAGTCGAGGCGCACGTAGCGGACCGACGGCATGGCCAAGCGGCCCTTGCTCACGTCCCAGAATCCTGGGCTGGACCGTCCGCGTGCGCCCCCGGCCCGCCCGCGCTGATCGTCCTCGCGCTCGGGGCCGGGCTAATTTCGAGGCATGAACGGCTCGATCACCGCCCACTGCTCGTCCAAGAGCCAGAACAGGTCTGCCATCGCCGCCTCCGCACTGCTGATGACCGCCTCGAACCAGAAAACTGCAGCTGGGGTAACATCTTGGATCGGTTTTGACCCTAGCGGTTTGCCAGGACTTGCGCCCCGGGAAGCGTGTTGGCCAGATTGCTTGTCAAGGTATTCACCTGCGGCTGGTCAGTTCCGTTGGCATTCGGATTGAGATTGAACATGTAATTCGATCCGAACTCGGCGCCAGCGCCCCACCACGTCCAACCGACCCAGACATCGGCGTTTTGGGACAGGCCCGCAAAGAAAGCCGGGCCATTGTTGTTGCACGTCTCATCTGTCGAATAGGCAACTTCACCAAGAAATGCTTTGAAGTGCTTGTCGCGAAGCCAGCTTGTCGTCGCGGCGATGGCCGGATAGCTGTTGTAGCACGTTGGGTGTGTTCCAGAGAAATCGGAGTCCATGTATTCGTGCATTTCGAACAAGGAGGGGCCAGTATCCTTGAAATTGGCCCACACAGCAGCATTACCACTCGTGATCCAGTCGTGAGCGCCTGTGTAGTAGGTTCCCGGAATTGCGACGATCTGCGATTCAGTCACAGAGCGAATACCGGTAAGCGCAGCGACAGCTGCATCATGCCACTGTTGCGGCGTTTGATCCTTGGGTTCGTTCATCAGTCCGTAGATAACGTTGGGATAGTTCTTGAACGTAGTGGCCAAACGGACCCAAAAGTCGACGAAAGCTGATGTCGGCAGTTGCGAAGAGTTGATTAAGCCGTATCTACCATTGCCGAGCGGCATGTAGCCATAAGCGTGAGGATCAAGGATGACGTACATGCCCTTGCTACGCGCGTACTCGACAAGGCTGGCGAGCGTCGCGAGCGGTGTCCCTGGGCCCTTGATCAAGGGCTGGAATGGTGATGCTTGAACATCCGACGGCTGGAACGGCAGTCTTATTGTACGCAGGCCGATAGATGACCAATGATCAAGCATAGACGTTGGTGGAAATTGTTCGAGATGCGTCCCCGCGGCGATACCAGGATAGGTGTAATCGTTCTCGCCACCAGCTAGATTGACTCCTTTAAGATTCAATGGGAGAGCAGCGGCCTTGGTCTGGGGTATCAAAGCAGTCTCTATCTGCGTAGAACTTGCAGCGCCTGCGGGCAAGCCGGTCAAGGTACCGCAAAGCAAGGCGGCTAGAACAGTGGCTTGTAGTTTTTTCTCTAAATGTGAGAAGATCATAGTCGCTCCAGCGATCGTCCATCCCGGTCCTGCTGAAACCATTAGAAAATAGACCTTAAAGATTTCTTATACCAGCGGCTCTCATGATTGACCCATATGGGCACATTCGCGCATGGCGATGGAGGTGATGGTGGCAGGCTGCTTGGTGAGCTTGCTCCAAGCCTCGCAGGCGGCGTCGATGATCGCCTCGTAGGTCTCGAAGACGCGGTTCGACAGCCAGTTCGCCCGCAGGACCTGCCAAAGGTTTTCCACCGGGTTCAGCTCGGGCGAGCGTGGCGGCAGGAACACCAGGCTGAGGTTCTTGGGCACCACGAGCTCGCCGGTGGTGTGCCAGCCCGCCCGGTCGAGCAGCAGCACGGCATTGGCTCGTGGCCGCACCATGCGGCTGATCTCGTCGAGGTGGGCCTGCATCGCTTCGGTGTCGGCGTGCGGCATCGCCAGAGCCGCGCCGACGCCGCGGGCCGGGCAGATGGCGCCGGAGAGGTAGGCGTTCTCATCAAGGCGAGTGGCCATTGGCGGGTAGGGTCGCGACAAGGTCAGAGCGAGTGCCGTGACCAAGGCGTTACATGGACTTGCCGCGACCCGGCCGTCCTACCGCCACCGCATCGGCGATGTCGGCCACGTCACGCCGGGAAGACCGGTGGGTGTCCTCTGCATTGCCGCTCCCGCGTCGGTCGATAGTAGGCCGCGCCGACGGTCAGCGCTCACCGTTGGTGACCGCCGGCTCGGCGTGACCGACGATGCGGATGATGTCGGCGCAGTGTCCGCGCACGTCGCGATCGAGCGCGTCGACGTGGTCGTGCACCGTCTGCACGTCGAGCGAGGGGTCGGCGAGGCAGTGGTAGTTGACGACGAGTCCAACGGCGGTCTCGCGCACGCGCACGTCGTGGATCGTCCGCAGCACGCCGCCTGCCGGCATCCGCGAGCGCAGCGCCCCCAGCACCCTGGCCCGCCCTTCGCCGTCGCAGTCGCGGCCGTCGAGCTCGGCGACCTCCAGCGGCTCGATGT
>CALMRL010000234.1 GCA_937873345.1 uncultured Beijerinckiaceae bacterium
GGTGCGGGCGGCTCGGGGAGGTCCGCCTCCATCATCGCCTGCTGCACGTCCATCGGCACGTCGAGGAGCACCGGGCCCATCCGGCCCTCCAACGCGATGGCGTGGCAGCGGGCGAGCTCGTCGCGCAGCTCGTCGGTGGTGCGCACCATCACCGCGTGCTTGGTGATCGGGCGCACCATCTCGACGATCTTGGTTTCCTGAAAGCCGCACTGCCGGATCGCCGCGCCATGCACCGCCCGCGCCTCGTTCTGGTTCACCTGGCCGGTGATGTGCAGGGTGGGGATGGAGTCGAAGTACGAGCAGGCGATGCCGGTGATCAGGTTGGTGGCGCCGGGGCCCGAGGTCGCCATGGTGACGCCGAGCCGGCGGTCGACCCGCCACACCGCGTCGGCCGCCATCGCCGCCGCCTGCTCGTTGTGCATGCAGACCACCTCCAGCTCGGGATGGCGCCCGACGGCGTCGATCATGAAGGCGCAGGCGCCGCCGGTCAGCGCGAACACGTGTCGGACGCCGACGCGGGCGAGAAAGGCCGCGATGTAGTCGGAGCCGGAGATGAGCACGATAAGGTCCCGTCGCTGGAGGTGGCTGGAGCGAGGCTCGTTCGCGTACCTAGGAGGGCAGGCGAGCGCAATTGTGGCGCCGGGTGCGATGCCGCCGCCTCCCCAGTCGAGGGTTCGGTGTCCTGACGGCGGGAGGGAGAGGGCCGTTGACAGGCCGAGGGATCACCCGCTAGCCGTCCGGACGCAACGGTGAAGAGTGGACAGGGCGTCATGGCGGGGATCGAGGCGCCGGGCGGAGCCGGGCGGGTCAGGGCGCCGCTCCTCGCCATCATCCTGCCGAGCAACCGCTGGGACGCGCTCTCGCGCGACGTGCTGAGCCAGGCGGCGGCAGTCGGCTGCGACGACATCCTCGTCCACATCGGCGACAACAGCCTCAACCCGGAAAAGAAGCTCTTCCTGGCCGACCTCGCGGCGCGCTCCCGCAACGTCGTCGTCACCTCCTACCCCGAGCACACCGGCGCCGACGAGAACTGGCAGTACCTGCTGCGGGCGCAGACCGCCGACTACTTCTGCATGGCGGCAGACGACGACTGCTACACCGCCGGCTACTTCCGCGCGGCGCTCGCGCTGATCCGCGCCGACGAGGGCTGCTCGGCCTCGGCCGGCCTGTACGTCTCCGTCGCCCATCCCCTGGCGCACGCGGCGGCGACCGACACCGCCGCTGACATGCTGGCGCTCACCTCCGACATCGCCACGCCGGCCGAGCGGCTTGAAGCTGGCCCCCTCGCCCGCATCCGCGCCTACGGCGGCGAGAACACCATGTGTTACGCCGTGTCGAAGCGCGCGGTGATCGTCGACTTCTTCCGCTACACGGAAGCCAATCCCCTGCGCTGCCCCTTCAACGACGTGATCCTCGCCTTCCACCTCCTGTCGATCGGCACCTACCGCATCGACCGGCGCGGCTATGTGTACCTTTACGATCATACCAACTGGCGGCTGAACGACACCTTCATCGCTTCCAACAAGCGCTGGTACAAGGGCTATGGCCTGCCCGAAGCCTTCGGCTATCTCACCCGTCTGCACATGGCGGTGGCGGCGGCGCACTTCTTCTCCTCGACCTATCGCTCGCCCGCTCTCGGCGACGACGAGGCGGGCGCGATCGCGACACACCTCTACGAGCGGTTGCGCGGCGAGTTCCTGGCCGACCACGAGCGCTATCGCGAGCCGATCGCGCCGCTGTTCGCCGGCCACCCGCAAGCGGGCGAGGCGTTCCGGCGCCTGCTGACCTCGGGCTACGACCGGCTCGGCGCGCTGTTCGACGACTTTGCCGCCGTGGTCGCCGCCTTCAAGCCGGACACGGCGAAGGCCTATCGCGCCTTCCAGGACGCCTCGTTCCATCCCGCCGCCGGCGCACTGCGGATGCCAACCCCGCGGCGGACGCTCTGGGCGAGACTGGCCCGCCGCTGAGTCCGCCCCGCGCGCCCTCAGAGCCCGGCCGAGCGCAGCCTCGCCTCGGCACCGCGCGTCAGGCGCTGCCAGTCCGCGTCGAAGACGCCGCGTCCCGAGGGCTCGGCGACGCCCGCCCAGTGCGCGAAGAAGATCTTGGCGCCGCGCTCGTCGAGCGGCCTGCCGTCGCTGTCGAAGGTGACGCCCTCGGCCTTGTGGTAGCTTTCGCAGGACAGCGAGGGCTCGAGGTCCGCGGCGGCGACCACCTTCAGGCCCTTGCGGTGCACCACGAAGTTGCACAGGGGCTGCGCGTAGAGGCCGCCGCGCTGGCGCACGCGGTCGAACAGCGCCTCGTCGGCCTCCATCGCCTCGTAGAAGTCGTCGATCGAGAGGATCGACTTCGCCGTGATGAAGAAGCCGTCCGAGAACAGGAAGGCGTCGCGGAGATAGTCCACCTCGGCGTGGGCGCGGTTGTAGACGTAGTCGACGGTGCGCGAGGCGACGATGAAGTCGGTGGCGCCCGGCCGCAGCCGGCCGAACAGGGGGGCAAGGTCGCGATAGAGCACGATGTCGGCGTCGACGTAGGCGACCTCGTCGAGCGGCAGGGCGAGGCTCAGGAACTTGCGCAGGCGGAAGCGCTTGCCGAGGCTCAGCGGGAACAGCCTTTTGGACAGCCTGTCGAGGGGGGCGCTGTCGGCCTCGACGAAGGTCGCTCCGTAGGCCTGCGCGACCCGGCGCGTCCGCTCGCACTGCTCGTTGTAGGGGATGACGAAGAGCGGCAGGCCGGCGTTGGTCTCGGCATGGCTTTCGAGCAGCGGCAGCAGCCAGTGCATCACCTTGTCGTTGGCGATGGTGGCGATGCCCCTCGTCCCGCCCGGCGTGTCCGCCAACTCCGCCTCCTTCGCCGATCCGGCCTGCTCCGCGACCGCGGGAAGCCTCGGCCGATCGGGGCGTCTCCTTGTCATGGATGCGCGAGCCGTGACAAGAGCGGGCCGTCGCGGGCCCTCGCGGCGAGGGCGGCGAAGGGGATGCGATGACGGGCGGACCGGCGGCGGCGCGCGGGACGGCGGATGCGGAGCGGCAGGGCGCCCCCGTCACCTCGCTGCCGCTCGTCAGCGTGATCGTCGTCAACTACAACTATGGCCGTTTCCTCGCCGACGCCGTCTCCTCCGTCTTCACCCAGACTTACGCCGAGGTGGAGTGCCTCGTCGTCGACAACGCCTCGACCGACGAGAGCCCGGCGGTCCTGGGCGAGCTGCAGCAGCGCTTCCCCGCTCTTCGAGTGATCCGGCGCGCCGCGAACGACGGCCAGACCCCCGCCTCGCTCGATGGGCTCGCCGCGTGCTCCGGGCACTACGTCATCTTCCTCGACGCCGACGACTACCTCCTGCCGCGCTGCGTCGAGACCCACGTCTTCGTCCACCTCTCGATGCGCCCGCACATCGGCCTGACCTCCGGCGACATGCTGCAGGTGCAGGACCGCCACGTCGTGGTCGCCACCGGCGAGGAGTCGAACCGCTACGTCCGCTCCGGGCGCGGACTGCGGCCGAAGCTGGTGCGCCCCTACGCCGCCCACGAGGGCTGGCCGGCGCCGGCCGTGCGCGAGGGTATCGCGGCACGAGTGCATTACATCCCGCCGCTGAAGATCGGCTGGTACTGGTCGCCGACGTCGGGCATCTGCTACCGCCGCGACGCCCTCCGCCTGTTCGCCGACAATGCCAACCTCGCGCGGCTTCGCACCGGCACCGACCTGTATTTCGCCTTCGGCTGCTCCGGCCTGTCGGGGAGCGCGCTGATCGACGAGCCGCTGTTCGCCTACCGCATCCACGGCGGCAACATCTTCACGGCGCACGCGCAGCTCGATCGCACGCTGAACTTCACGCCGGGCGGCAGCGGCGACAGCAACGTCAAGGCGCAGCTCTACCTCGTCGACCAGCTGGTGGCGCAGGCGCGGCGTTTCACGCCCAACGTCTTCTTGCAGTTCAATCTCTGCATGCTGATCGCCAGGGTCGACCGTGCCGACATCGACGCCTCGCTGCCCGGCTGGGCGCACCGCTCGCGCGCGGCGCAGGCGATCGCCAGGCATTGGGAGGGCTTCTCTGCAGCGGTGGGGCCGCGCAGGGCGCGGGCGCTGTTCGCGCTCAAGGCGCGCAGCCTGCGCGACCCCTGCCGCGCCGCCGCCGACCTCCCGGCCGACCGGCTGCCGGCGGGGAGCACATAAAGACTTCTATATATCCTTATTGCGACGCGGCCGACGGGTTGCTATAGCGGCGCCACGCCACGGAGCCACGCCCCCATGACCCAGTCCGATCTCGCCATGCATGCCAAGGACTACGTCGTCGCCGACATCGGGCTCGCCGGCTGGGGCCGCAAGGAGCTGTCGATCGCCGAGACCGAGATGCCCGGCCTGATGGCGACCCGCGAGGAGTACGGCGCCAGCCAGCCGCTGAAGGGCGCCCGCATCGCGGGATCGCTGCACATGACGATCCAGACCGGCGTGCTGATCGAGACGCTGAAGGCGCTCGGCGCCGACGTGCGCTGGGCCTCCTGCAACATCTACTCGACGCAGGACCACGCCGCCGCCGCCATCGCCGCCGCCGGCACGCCGGTGTTCGCGATCAAGGGCGAGAGCCTGAAGGACTATTGGGATTACACCCACCGCATCTTCGACTGGCACGACGGCGGCACGCCGAACATGATCCTCGACGACGGCGGCGACGCCACGCTGTTGATCCACCTCGGCATCCGCGCCGAGGGCGGCGACACCGCCTTCCTCGACACCGCCACCAACGAGGAGGAGGAGGTGCTCTACGCCGCGATCAAGGCGCGGCTGAAGAGCCATCCCGGCTGGTACGGCCGCAACGGCCACGCCATCAAAGGCGTCACCGAGGAGACCACCACCGGCGTGCACCGCCTGTACATCATGGCCAAGGAGGGCAAGCTGCTCTTCCCCGCCATCAACGTCAACGACTCGGTGACCAAGTCGAAGTTCGACAATCTCTACGGCTGCCGCGAATCCCTGGTGGACGGCATCCGCCGCGGCACCGACGTGATGATGGCCGGCAAGGTGGCGATGATCGCCGGCTTCGGCGACGTCGGCAAGGGCTCGGCGGCCTCGCTGCGCAACGCCGGCTGCCGGGTGATGGTCTCCGAGATCGACCCGATCTGCGCCCTGCAGGCGGCGATGGAAGGCTACGAGGTTGTGACCATGGAGGACGCGGCGCCGCGCGCCGACATCTTCGTCACCGCCACCGGCAACGTCGACGTCATCACCGTCGACCACATGCGGGCGATGAAGGATCGCGCCATCGTCTGCAACATCGGGCACTTCGACTCGGAGATCCAGGTCGGCGCGCTGAAGAACATGAAGTGGTCGAACGTCAAGCCGCAGGTCGACGAGATCGAGTTCTCGTCGGGCCGTCGCATCATCCTTCTGTCGGAAGGCCGCTTGGTGAACCTCGGCAACGCCACCGGCCACCCCTCCTTCGTGATGTCGGCCTCCTTCACTAACCAGACGCTGGCGCAGATCGAGCTTTGGACGAAGCAGGGTCAGTACGAGAAGAAGGTCTACGTGCTCCCGAAGCACCTCGACGAGAAGGTCGCGGCGCTGCACCTGGAGAAGGTCGGCGCCAAGCTCACCGTGCTGAGCGACAAGCAGTCGACCTACCTCAACGTGCCGGCGCAGGGGCCGTTCAAGACGGACCAGTATCGGTATTGATCGGTGGGCGCCGCGCTCTTCCCGAGCGTCGGCGCCTTTCCGCCTGAAGCGGTCAAGGAAGAAGCTCGACGTTGACGTCGATGCCGTGCCCTTTCCTGACCTCAAACTCCTCGCGGCCGTCTTCGACACCCTCCTTTAGCCAGCCAAGCTCCTCGGCGACGCCCGCTGGCAGGTTGGCTGTGCCGCGGATGCGCATGACGTAGGGTGGCTTGATGGCGTTGATCTCGCCCCAGATGATCGACTCGAGAAGCGCGTTCATGTTCTTCCCATGCCACTCCGGCGCGCCGAGAACCGGCAGGATTGCATCATACAGGTCGATGCGCTCCTTCCACGAGGAAGCGTTTATGTCGAAGATCGGCTTCACGGCTTCGCTTTGCATGACTCTTCCTAACGATATCTACAGGGTAGAAACTCATATAGTGATTGTTCGTGTAGTACACCGAGCCGCCAGCTTCTGTGACAATGCGAGCTGTACCAGCAGGAGAGCCAGATGGTCGGACGTACTGGGTGGTGTAGCTGCCGCCGATTGGCAGTTGCGCGCCGGTTGTCGGGTCAGGGTCATTTCTATAGTAATG
>CALMRL010000235.1 GCA_937873345.1 uncultured Beijerinckiaceae bacterium
CGCGCGGGCCACGTCGATGAGGTGGCGGTGGTGGGTCAGGTAGATGACCTGCCCCACCGCCGCCATGCCGGCGAAGACAGCCGCCGCGGCGCAGCAGACGAGGAAAGCGCCGCGATGCCGGCGCAGCAGCACAGCAGCGGCGCCGGTCGCGGAAGCAAGGCCGACCGTCGAAGGCAACCACGGCTCGCGGTCGGCGGCGAAATAGAGCGAAATGCCGGCGCCGAAGAGCACGGGGAGCCAGAGGAAGACGCGGCGCTGCTCCTCCTCCGTCGCCACGGCGGACAGTAGGGCATCGGCAAGACCGATGCGCATCGTCCGAACCCGCCAACCGCGCGATACCGCACCGCGGCCGGCGATGACCGCATCGGTCACCGCCCGCACCTGCGACGGAGGCATGGAGGTGCTGGCATCGGGGCGAACGAACCTTGACTTTGCTTCATCCTACACGACAAAGCGCGCTCGCAAAGCACCGGGGACATTCATGGCCGTCGTCACGCGCTTCGCTCCCTCGCCGACCGGCTTCCTCCACATCGGCGGCGCGCGCACGGCGCTGTTCAACTGGCTCTACGCTCGCCATCACGGCGGCCGCATGCTGCTGCGCATCGAGGACACCGATCGCGAGCGCTCGACGCCGGAGGCGATCGCCGCGATCGTCGACGGTCTCGAATGGCTGGAAATCGGCTGGGACGGCGAGGTCGTCCATCAGTTCGCCCGTGCCGAGCGGCACCGCGCGGTCGTCGACGAGTTGCTCGTCAAGGGTCACGCCTACCGCTGCTGGACCAGCCAGGCCGAGCTTGATGCGATGCGCGAGGAGGCGCGGGCGCAGAAGAAGCCGCCGCGTTACGACGGGCGCTGGCGCGACCGCGATCCGGCGGAAGCGCCGGCCGGTGTGGCGCCTGTCGTGCGGCTACGCGCTCCGCAGGCCGGAGAGACCGTCGTCGAGGACGGAGTGCAGGGCCGCGTCACCTGGAAGAATGCCGATCTCGACGACTTCGTGCTGCTGCGCTCCGACGGCACGCCGACCTATATGCTGGCCGTGGTCGCCGACGACCACGACATGGGCGTGACGCAGATCATCCGCGGCGACGACCATCTGACCAATGCGGCACGACAAACGCAGATCTACGACGCCCTCGGCTGGACGGTGCCGGCGATGGCGCACGTGCCGCTGATCCACGGGGCGGACGGCGCCAAGCTGTCCAAGCGTCACGGTGCGCTGGGCGTCGACGCCTATCGCGCGATGGGATACCTGCCCGCCGCGATGCGCAACTATCTCGTGCGCCTCGGCTGGTCGTCGGGCGACCGCGAGCTGTTTTCGACGCCGGAGATGATCGAGGCCTTCGACATCGAGCACATCGGCCGCTCGCCGGCGCGCTTCGACTACGCCAAGCTCGGCAGCGTCAACGGCCTTTATATGCGCGCGGCGACGCCCGAAGCGTTGGTCGAGGCGTTGGAGCGCGCCCTGCCCTTCATGCCGGAAGCCGGCATGGCCGCGCTTGACGAACGCCAGCGCACGCAGCTCCTTGCCGCCATGCCCGGATTGAAGGAGAGAGCGAGGACGCTGGTGGAACTCTGGGACGGCGCGTCCTTTTTGTTCGCGAAGCGCCCGCTCGCCCTCGACGAGAAGGCCGATGCCCTGATCGCCGGCGGACGGGCCCACGTGGCGGCGTTGGTGCCGGAACTGGAGCAGATCGCGGATTGGACGGCCGGGGCGATCGAGCAGGTGGTGCGCGACTATGCCGAGCGCGCGGGCGCCAAGCTCGGCCAGGTGGCGCAGCCGCTTCGCGCCGCCCTGACCGGCCGCTCGATATCGCCGGGCGTCTTCGACGTCGCCGCCGTGCTCGGCCGCGACGAGAGCCTGGAAAGACTGCGCGACCAGTCCGGCGCCTGACGCCGGCGTCCATGCACGCTGCCAGAGCAGTGGCACGACCTATGCGGGCCGCTGCGCCGCCGCTTGTGAGGTTGTGAGCAATCGTCTAATCAGCGCCACGATTTCGGTCATGGGTCGCTGGTCGTTCGGTTCGCGACGACATCGATGCTTGCGGTCCGGTCACGAGCAGAAGGCACCAGCCGATGACAACACAGGGCGGATCGCTGTCGATTCAGGGCAAGTCCGTCACGCTGCCCCTCCGGGACGGCGTGCTCGGGCCGTCGAGGTGAAGCCGGGATCGAAGGTGAAGATGCCGGACTGGCCGTAGAGC
>CALMRL010000236.1 GCA_937873345.1 uncultured Beijerinckiaceae bacterium
GCCACCGGTTGCGGAGCCCGCGCCGCGATGCGAGATCTGATCCCATGCCGAGCGAGCACCAGCCGATCCTGTTCACCCGCGAAGAGACGACGAAGCCGATCGTCGCCATCGTCGGCTGCGGCTTTGGCGGCCTGCAGGCGGCGATGCACCTCGTGCGTCACGACATAGAGTTGGTGATGATCGACCGCACCAACCACCACCTGTTCCAGCCCCTGCTCTACCAGGTCTCGACCGCCGCCCTGGCGCCGTCCGACATCGCTTCGCCGGTGCGTTCGCTCGTCGGCAAGCACCGCAACGTATCGGTGATCTTCGGCGACGTCGACGGAGTCGACGTCGCCGCGCGCAAACTCTGCGTGCGAGACACCGGGACCATCGACTACGACTACCTCGTGGTCGCCACCGGCTCGGCCTACACTTGGTTCGGCCATGACGAATGGGCCGAGCACGCCGCCGTCCTGAAGACGCTGCCCGATGCGCTGGAAATCCGCCGTCGTGTGCTCGAAGCCTTCGATTGGGCGGAGAGCCGCGACGACAAGGAGGAGATCACGGCGCTGACCACCTTCGTCGTGGTCGGCGCCGGCCCGACCGGCGTCGAGCTGTCGGGCTCGCTGGCGGAGCTGGCGCGGGCGACGCTGAAGGCCGAGTACCGCCACATCGATCCCTCGAAGGCGCGCATCATGCTCGTTGATGCGGCGCCGCGCATTCTCGGCGAGTTTCCCGAGGCGCTGTCGGCCTACGCCAAGCAGGCGCTGGAGCATCTCGGCGTCGAGGTTCGCCTCAACGCCAAGTGCGAGCGCATCGACGGGCGGGGCATCGTCATCGGCGGCGAGCGCATTGAGGCGGCCAACGTGTTCTGGGCGGCCGGCACGCGGGCGCAGCCGGCGGCGCAGTGGCTCGGCGCAAGGGCCGCGAAGAACAACGCCGTCGAAGTGACCGAGGAGTGCTCGGTGCCGGGCCACCCCGAGATCTTCGCGATCGGCGACGTGTCGGCGTTCAAGACCGCGGACGGCAAGACGCTGCCGGCCCTGGCGCCCGTCGCCAAGCAGCAGGGCGCCTACGTCGCCAAGGTGATCGCCAGCCGGCTGGGCAGGCGCAAGCATCCCGGACCCTTCAAGTACACCAATCTTGGCACGATGGCGGTGATCGGGCGCTCGCACGCCATCGCCCTGCTTGCCGGCATGAAGCTGAAGGGTAGGCTGGCTTGGCTCGCCTGGTCGCTGGTCCACCTGCTGCTGCTGATCGGCTTTCGCAACCGGCTGATCGTGTTCACCAACTGGGCCTACGCCTTCTTCACCTACGGCCGCGGCTCGCGGCTCGTCGTCGGGCGGCCGAAGCGCGTGGTCGGCGGCGACTTCCTCACCGATCCCGAAGAGTTGTTGAACCCGGCTGCGCCGCAGGCCGCGGAGTAGCTGTTAACCATTTCGCCAGCGAGGCGCCGCGTCGCACACACCGGTCCATCGCCAGGGTCGTTTGCTGAAGGGCACCGGGAGATTGGCGATGAGCAAGACGGCGGAAAAGAGCGATCCCAAACTTTGGGACAAGGTGAAGAAAGACGTCACGAAGTCCGACAAGGGCGGCAAGCCCGGCCAGTGGTCGGCGCGCAAGGCGCAAATGGCCTCCAAGGAGTACAAGGAAGAGGGCGGCGGTTACGAGGGCGAGAAGTCGGACGACAACTCGCTGCAGAAATGGTCCGACGAGGATTGGGGCACTAAATCTGGCGAGAAAAGCGGGAAGACCGGCGAGCGCTACTTGCCCAAGGAGGCACGCGACGACCTCAGCAAGGAGGAATACGAACGCACCTCCGATAAGAAGCGCGCCGATACGAGGAAGGGCAAGCAGTTCTCGTCCCAGCCCCCGGACGTGGAAAAGAAGACGGCGAAGCATCGCGATGGCGGCGACAACGCGTCGTCGGGACAGCCGACAAGGGATGAGCTCTACGCTAGGGCCAAGGTCAAGAACGTGAAGGGTCGCTCGACGATGAGCCGTGCCGAGCTGGAGAAGGCGGTCTCCTGAGACGAGCGATGCAAGGGTCGCCAACAAAGCCGTGATCGGCCTCTGCAGGCTCGCCTCGGGCCCTGGGTTGGCCTATAGGTGAGGCTCGGCTGCTCTCTACCGGCCGTCGCATCCACCGATACGCTACGAGGATCGAGTGTCGACACGCTTCCCGCTCTTCATCCCGCTCGTGCCGCTGGCAGCAGTCGGGCTGCTCGCCGCCGCTCCCGCCGCCGCTCAGGGCACCTCAGAGCAGCGCGCTGCCTGCACCGGCGATGCGATGCGGCTTTGCCTCTCCGAGGTGCCGAATGTCGGCAAGATCACCGCCTGCATGAAATCGCACTATGGCGAGCTGTCGTCGCGCTGCCAGGCGACGTTCAACGAGGGAAACCAGGCTGCGCCGCCGCGCAAGCTGGCGGAGGAGCCGGCGAAGCCCCCGGTCGCGAAGCCCCCGGCGACAC
>CALMRL010000237.1 GCA_937873345.1 uncultured Beijerinckiaceae bacterium
GACCAGCGCGGCGAAGTGGGCCGGCGTGGTGATCCTCAGGCTCGGGTCGATCGGCAGGCCGCGGCGGCGCGCCGCGAGGAGCAGGCGGAGAGCCCGGTCCGTCGGCGCCAGCAGCCAGCCGCCATCGGCGAGACGCACCCTGCCCCACCGCAGCGCGAGGATTGGATCACCGTCGAGCCGCGGCCAGTCGAGCGCGAACGCCAGACCAAGATGGCGGGCGAGGCTATGGTAGTACAGCGTATCGCTCACCCCGCCTTGGGTGAGCAGCACCGTCGAGGCGTCCACCCCGCAGCACCGGCTGCCGGCCGCGGCAGCGCGCAGCGTCCGCTCGTCGACGTTGAAGCGGCGGAGGAAGGCGAGATCAGCCGGCAGGAGGTCGCTTCCTCGCCGGACGGGCGAGACGGCAGCGAAGTCGGAAGGCCGGACGGCGAGACCCATGCCGCAGCGTCATGCGCCAATTGCGACCGCGTTAAGGCTTTATTAACCTTCGGTCGTTTCCTTGCGCGGTCGTCCGTCTCGGGCGAGCCATTGCGCTGCGATCAGGAGCGACCGATGCCGATCTGCCACAGCCCCTTCGCGCCACCGTCCTCGGCAGCGCTTGCCCTGGCCGTACTCTCCTCGGCGCTTCTTGCCGCCTGCGTCCCGGCAGGTCCCGCCGCCGCCCAAACGGCCGCCGCCAAGGCAGCGCCGGTGACGGTGGAGGAGCCGCGCGACGTGGTGGCCGCGATCTACAAGCTCGCCGCCGCGCAGGCGAAGCGGGACACCAGCCCCTTCTTCGACCGCAAGGCGCGCGAGAAATACTTCTCCAAAGGCTTCGACCTGCTCGTCACCGCGCACGAGACCAAGGCGGCGCACGAGAGCAAGGGGAGCGACGAGGGCGGCGCCGGCCTGAGCTTCGACCCCGTCTCCGCCTCGCCGGACGCCGAGATCCAGAAGGTGACGCTGAAGACCGACGTGATCGAAGCCAACAAGGCCGTGGTCTCGGCGACCTTCCTCAACCACGGGCAGCCCACGGTGGTGACCTACGACTTCATCCGCGAGGATGGCGGATGGAAGGTCAACGACATCAAGGGCACCACGGAGAAGGTGGCGTGGTCGGTGCGCAAAATCCTGAAGGCCGGCGCGGCCGAGCCGACGACGCTGCCCGGCATGCCCGATGCCAAGGCGGCGCCCGACGTCACTTTGCCGACCAAAGACGCGCCGCTGCCGCCGAAGAAGGATGACGCGGCCAAGTAGGGCGGATCGGGCGAGGCTGGATAAGGTGGGGCGGTCGCCACATCCCCGCCGCGCCGCCGCCACGATCCGCGCGAACGCCGCGGGTTCCCTGTGTCGCCGTTGCCGTGGTAACCGGCTCGCCGTCCACCTGCCGAAGATCGAGGTCCGCAGGACGAGGTCCCGGCTCGCGACGCACGACCCCGGCGGGCGCATCCGGGCGGCGAGGCGAGGATGGCTGACGGCAAGGCGGCGCGCGAGGCCCGGCTGGCGGCGGCGCTGCGGGAGAACCTGAAGCGACGCAAGGCTGCCTCCAGGCCGCTGGGCGATCATGCCGACGAGGCGATGGACGGCCTAGGGCTTCCAGAGGGACTGGCGCCGCTGGGAGGTGGCGCCGCAGAAGCGGACGACGCGAAGGGTCGTGGGACCGGCGGGACCGCTGCCGGGACGACCGACAAGGTCTGAGGGAGCGAGATGGATCGCATACGCATCGTCGGCGGGCAGGAGCTGCGCGGCACCATCCCGATCTCGGGCGCCAAGAACGCCGCCCTGCCGCTGATGATCGCCTCGCTCTTGACGCGCGAGACCCTGACGCTCGGCAACGTGCCGAACCTCGCCGACGTCCGCATGCTGGTGCGCATCCTCGGCCACCACGGCGTGGACTATTCGCAGAACGGCCGGCGCGCCGGCGAGGACGCGCACGCCTCGCGCCCGATCCACCTCAGTGCCCGCGACATCGTCGACATCACCGCCCCCTACGAGCTGGTGTCGCGGATGCGCGCCTCGTTCTGGGTGATCGCGCCGCTGCTCGCCCGGATGGGCGAGGCGCGGGTATCGCTGCCCGGCGGTTGCGCCATCGGCACCCGCCCCGTCGACCTGCTGCTGATGGCGCTGGAAAAGCTCGGCGCCGCGATCACCATCGAGGCGGGCTACGCCCACGCCACCGCGCCGCGCGGCCTCAAGGGCGCCGAGATCGACTTCAGCAAGGTGACGGTCGGCGGCACCCACACCGCGATGATGGCCGCCGTGCTCGCCGACGGCCACACCCGCCTGACGAACGCGGCGCAGGAGCCCGAGGTGGTCGACCTCGCCGCCTGCCTCAACGCGATGGGCGCGCGCATCGAGGGCGCCGGCACCGCGACGGTCGACATCCACGGCGTCGGCTCGCTGCACGGCGCCTACCACAACGTGCTGCCCGATCGCATCGAAGCCGGCACCTACGCGATGGCGGCGGCGATGGCCGGCGGCGACGTGCTGCTCGACGGCGCCCGCCCCGACGACCTGCGCGCCGCCCTCGACGTGCTGACGCGAGCGGGCGCCAGCGTCACCGAGACCAACGCCGGCGTGCGCATCAAGCGCAACGGCGCCGGCATCAGCCCCGTCGACATCTCCACCGCGCCGCACCCCGGCTTCCCGACCGATCTGCAGGCGCAATTCATGGCGCTGATGACCAAGGCCAAGGGCGCCTCGCGCATCACCGAGACGATCTTCGAGAACCGCTTCATGCACGTGCAGGAGCTGGCGCGGCTGGGAGCCCGCATCCGCCTCGACGGCGACATCGCCACGGTGGAGGGGGTGCGCTCGCTGCAGGGCGCACCGGTGATGGCGACCGACCTGCGCGCCTCGGTGTCGCTGGTGATCGCCGCGCTCGCCGCCGAGGGCGAGACGCTGGTCAACCGCGTCTACCACCTCGACCGCGGCTTCGAGCACCTGGAGGAGAAGCTCGGCCGCTGCGGCGCCGTGGTCGAGCGGCTGTCGAGCCCGGGTTGATCCGGGGGAGGGGGATGGCCGAACCGCACACCTGCTGAACGAGGCGGGAGGCGGCGCGTTGGCTGAGCGAGACCGTCGTCCACGTCAGCCCCGGAGTCCGATGACCGCCGAGTTCGATCGTCCCGCCGCGGCCACCGCCGCCGCACCGCCGCCATTCCCTTTGCTGCGCCTGGCGGCGATGGACAGCGACGACCTCGCCGTGCTGTCGACGCACCTGCAGGACATGGAGGTGGCGGTCGGCGACCTCGCCTATCTCCCGGCGGAGCGGCGCTTCGCTCTGGTCGGCAAGCGCTTCGACTGGGTCGCCGCGGCAGCTGGCGGCTGCGAGCGTTGCGCCACAGGGCTGCACTTCGATCGCGTCACCGCCGTAGCGCGCTCCGGTTTCGCGCAGAGCGACGGCGACCGGCAGTTGAACCTGCTCGCCATCGCCTTCACCCCGCAGCAGGACGAGGCTGCGGCGGGCTCGGTGACGCTGACATTCTCCGGCGGCGCGGCGCTGCGCCTCGCCGTCGACTGCCTCGAAGCGCAGATGCGCGACCTCGGCGACCGCTGGCCCTGCGACCGCACGCCCCTGCACCCATAGGAGCAGCGCGATCGATAGGTCGGCGCTGCGTCTGGATGGACTTCGCTCCGCGAGTGGAATGCCACTTCGACTAATCGCCTTGCCTGGACGGAACGGCGACGGCAGATAGAAATGGCCATTCCATACGACCCCTGCGGTCGGAGCGCCGTCCATGAGCCAGCCTTCGTGAGCCGCTTCCAGTCCTTCGACGAACCGAGCGACCGGGGGCGGAGCGCGGCACGGATCGGGGCCTTGCGCGCCGAGTTAGCAAGGCTCGGCCTCGACGGTTTCGTGGTGCCGCGCGCCGACCGGCACCAGGGCGAGTACGTGCCGCCCAGCGAGGAGCGCCTTGCCTTCCTCACCGGCTTTGCCGGATCCGCCGGCTCGGCCGTGGTGCTGAAGGACGTGGCGGCGATCTTCGTCGACGGGCGCTACACCCTCGCCGTGCGGGACCAGATCGATCTCGGCGTGGTGACGCCGGTGCCGGTCGCCGAGACCAGCCCGGAAGCCTGGGTGCGCGAGCACCTGAAGAGCGGCGATCGGCTCGGCTACGATCCCTGGCTGCTGACGCCCGACCAGGTGAAGCGGCTTGCCAAGGCGGTCGAGGCCGTCGGCGGCGCGCTGGTCGCGATCGAGGCGAACCCCATCGACGCGGTGTGGGGTGCGGACCGCCCCGCCCCGCCC
>CALMRL010000238.1:0-15163 GCA_937873345.1 uncultured Beijerinckiaceae bacterium
GTGCGCCGCGTCGGCAAGTACCTGCTCGCCAACCATCGCGACCGGCTCGTCGCGATGAGCGCGCGCTCCGTCGCCCTGCGGTCCCTGATGCGCAAGACGGAGGCCGACCTGCGCCTCAAGCCCAACGACGACGAGGTGCGGCGCTTCGCGACGCGCGTGGACTACAGCATGGCTGCCGCCGCCGCGATCGGCTTCACGCCGCCGACGGACGTCGACCACGGCCTGTCGCTCACCGCCGACTGGTCGCACGCCATGGGTCTCGTCGCTTGAAGCGCTCGCTCGCGCGAGCTCTGCTCGCCGCGTGCCTTCCCGTCGCTTCAGTGGCGGGGGCTCACGCGACCGAACTCGGCGTCTACCGCGGTCCGGGCTGCGAGGGGAAGGCGCGGATGGCGTCTTTCGAGACCTTCCTCGGCCGGAAGGTCGATCGCACCGTCGACGCCCTCGCCCAGACCGACTGGGCCGGCCTCGACTCCAGCATCGACTGGCTCGTCGGCTGCTGGAAGGACAGCGGGCTGAAGCTCACCCTATCGGTGCCGATGATGCCGCGCCAGAACGGCGGCGGCTTCGCCGACGGCATCGCCGGCAAGCACGACGCCTCGTTCCGCCACGCCGCGACGGCGCTGGTCGCCGACGGCTTCCCCGACGCGGTGGTGCGGCTCGGCTGGGAGTTCAACGGCGACTGGATGCCTTGGGCGTCCGGCCCCGACCCGCAGGGCTTCGTCGCGGATTTCCGCCACATCGTCGCGGTGATGCGCGCCGTGCCGGGCCAGCATTTCCGCTTCGAGTGGACCCCGAACGTCGGCCGGCACAATGCCGATCCCGAGGCCGCCTATCCCGGCGACGACGTCGTCGATGTCGTCGGCATGGACGTCTACGACGAGTACTGGACGCCCGACCTCGCCGATCCCCAGGTGCGCTGGCAGACCTTCCTCGACGAGCCGTACGGCTTGCACTGGCACAAGGCCTTCGCCCTCCGCCACGGCAAGCCGATCGCGTACAGCGAGTGGGGCACCGGGACCCGGCCGGACGGTCACGGCGCCGGCGACGATCCCACCTTCATCAGCGGCATGGCCGACTGGTTCGCCGCCAGTCGGCCGCTCTACCAGAGCTACTGGGACAATCCCTCGCCCGAGTACAACACGCTGATCTCGACAGGACAGTTCCCGCTATCGGCCAAGGTCTTCGTGGCGCGCTTCGGCGAGGGAGCGCCGCAGGCGAAGGCGCCGGCCGAGCAGCCGGCGACGCGATGATCGTCGACGCGCGCGTCCTCGACCGGGCCGAGCCCTTCGACGTCGTCGTCGTCGGCGCCGGCGCAGCGGGGCTGACGCTGGCCAACGCGCTCGACCGCGCGGGGACGCGCATCCTGGTTCTGGAGGCGGGAGGCGAGCGCGACAGCAAGCAGGCCCGCGACGACCTTGCCGGCGCCCTCCCGCCGGGCTCCGCCCATCCCTCGCTCGATCTGTACCGCGTCCGCGCGCTCGGGGGCGCCACCCGCATCTGGGGCGGCCGCTGCATCCCCTTCGATCCGATCGACTTCGAGGCGCGGGACTGGGTCGCCTCTTCAGGCTGGCCGATTCCGTTCGCGAGCGTCGCTGCGCACTACGGCGAGGCGCTGAGCCTCGCCGAGGCCGGCGAGGACGATTTCGACCCGCGCTCGGTGCTTCCCCGGCAGCGGGCGGAGATGGTCGCCGGCCTCGACGATCGCGACATCGCCACCACCCTCGAGCGCTTCAGCCGACCGACCGATATGTACCGGCGCCTACGCGACTGGCTGCGGGCGTCGCCGCGCGTGCACCTGCTCGCGCGGGCGAACTGCACCGGTATCCGGCTGGCGCCGAGCGGTCGCGCCGTCGCTGGCCTCGACGTCGTGACGGCCGACGGGTTGCTGCGTCGCGTCGAGGCGGACCGCTTCGTGCTGGCGGGCGGCGGGCTGGAAACGACGCGCCTTCTCCTCAACTCCGACGACGTGATGGCGAACGGCATCGGCAACGGCGGCGACCAGCTCGGCCGCTGCTACATGAGCCATCTCTGCGCGACCGCCGCCACCGTCTCCTTCCCAGCGGGCGGCGGCGAGGTGCTGTCGGACTACGCCCGCGACGCGGAGGGCATCTATGTGCGCCGCAGGCTGTGGGTGACGGCGGGCGCGCAACGGCGCGGGCGGCTCCTCAACACGACGTTCCGCACCCACCTGCCCGATCCCGGCGACCCGTCGCACGGCAGCGCGGTGCTGTCGGCGATGTTCCTGTCGAAGCGCCTCGTGCAGCGCGAATACGCCGCCAAGTTCAGCGAGGGTCCGGTCGGCGCGCGCAGCTACGTCCGCCACGCCCGCAACATCGCGTGGCAGCCGGTCGCCCTGGCGCGCTTCGGGCGCGGCTGGGTCCGCGACCGCATCCTGGCGCGGCGCAAGCTGCCGTCCGTGGTCCTCCCGTCGCTCGCCGGCCGCTACCCGCTGGAGTTCCACGCGGAGCAGGCGCCGAACCCGGCGAGCCGCGTCACGCTCGAACGCGGACGGGTCCGCTTCGGCATGCGTCGCCTGCACGTCGACTGGCGCCTCTGCGCCGCCGACACCGACAGCCTGCTAGCCTGCCACCGCCTCCTCGCCGCACGGCTGCGCGACAGCGGCTGCGGCCACCTCGACCTCGATCCGGACCGCCTCGTCGACCGCGCCCGGCGGATCGGCATCGTCGGTGGCCACCACATCGGCCTGACGCGGATGTCGAGCGGGCCGGCCTCGGGCGTCGTCGACGCGGACTGCCGCGTCCTCGGCATCGCCAACCTCTACGTGGCAAGCGCCTCCGTGCTGCCGACGTCCGGCCAGGCGAATCCGACGCTGACGGTGATCGCCCTGGCCCTGCGCTTGGCGAAGCACCTGCGCTCGCGGGCCGCCGCTGACGCGCCGGTCGCCGTGCTCGGCGCCTCCCCGTGACGGAGGGTTGCGTGATGCCGACGCGCCTCTTCGGGCCGGAGGCGAGCCGGATGCCTCTGCTCGGGCTGGGCTGCAGCCGCATCGGCTCCTTCAACAACCCGCAGTCCGGGCGCGACGTCCGGCGCCTACTTGAGTACGCGCTCGACTTCGGCATCGGCCTGTTCGACACGGCGGACATCTACGGGCAGGGCGACAGCGAGCGCGCGATCGGCCGCTTGCTGCGGGGCCGCCGCGAAAGGGCGTTCGTGATCACCAAGGTCGGCCGGACGTTCTCGCGGGCGATGCGGGTGAAGCGGCCGTTGAAGCCGGTCATCGCCCTGTCGCCGCTGGCCATCGCCGGGGCAATTGACGCGAGCCTGCGCCGGCTCGGCTTCGATCGCGTCGACGCGCTGCTGCTCCACAGCCCGAGCGCGGACGAATTGCGGGACGAGCGGCTCGTCGCTGTGCTGGCGTCGGCGCGCCGCGCGGGCAAGGTCGCGCACTACGGCGTCGCCTGCGACGATGCCGCCGCGCTGGAGGTCGCCGTCGGGCTGGAAGGCGTGACCCTCGTCGAGATCACCCCGGACGCGCTGGCCGGAGCCGGTCCCGGGACGCACGACAGGCTGCGCTCGCGCAAGATCGCGGTGGTGCTCCGCGAAACCATCCGCTGCCGCGGGGATCTCGCGCCGCGGGACGCCGTGATCGCGGCCGCGCGCCACCCGCTCGCCACGGCCGTCGTCGTCGGCACGGGGTCGCGCGAACATCTGCGCGACCTCGCGCAGGCAGTGGCTGCCGACGGGAGGCGGGAGGTTGAGACGGCGATCGCCTGATCGTCAGTGCTCGGCCGCGGACGGGGGATGGGACCTCGCCGGCTTCCTCCCGGACCGGGTGCTGAACGATCGCCGCTGCTTGCCGAACCGAGGGTCGAGCATGACGCCGAGCAGGAAGCCGATCTGCGAGACCACCATCGCGCCGAGGCCGACGAGAGCGACCCTCGCCAGACCGTCGCCACCCTTCCACGACGTCATCGCCGCGGCGGCGGCGATGAGCGGACTGACCAGCAGCATGGCCACGAAAGAGTAAAGCCGGCCTACCATACTGCCGATGCAAGAGGCGACGACGAGGGACGCGACGATCATGCAGGCTCCTTGTCCGTACGAGGGCAGCCTAACATCATTAACAAACCGTGTAGCCGGGCTCGAACGCCGCGACGGCAAGGGCTCGCATCCGGCAGGTTGCGAGCCGCACGACCGCCCTGCTCCTTAACCTTCTTGAATGGCACGCGACGGAAGACGTGTTGCGATCGTCATAAGCTCTGGTGAGCGCGGATCCCAAATGACGAACAGCTTCCATCGATGCGCGTCCTGATCGTTGCTCTCGCGTTGCTTGGCGGGATCGCCGCCATCTTCTACTCCTACCAGACCCTGATCCAGCCGCCTCGTCGCGAGGCGGAGATCGCAGTTCGCCAAGTGCCGGACGCCGACGACCCCGCCGACGTCGTACACAGAATCGACGGCGCCGACGCCGAACCCCGCGATGTCGTGCCGGACGATGGCGGATCGCCGCTTCTGCCGCCTCCGTCGCAGCCGACCGACGACCAACCAGCGCCGGTCTCCCATGAAGCGACGCCCGGCGTCCGGCAAGCCGCGGGACACGCGGGCGCCGCGGACCGCACGGAGACGGCCGGGACCACGCAGCAGCTCGATGTGCTCAGGGCCTCGCTGGCGACTGCGCTCGACCGCGAGCAGGGCGAGGATCATGCGACCCTCGACACCCTTGCCGCGGCACGAGTGGCCTCGAACGCGGCGCAGGAAGAGCGGCAGACGCTGGCGGCCCATGTCGCTGGGCTCGGCGCGGAGCAGGAGCGCTTACGCGACGCCCTCCGGGCAAAGAGCGACGAGCTGGACGGAGAGCGGCGGCGTCAGGCAGGCCGAGTCGATCAAGCCGCAGCGTCCAACGAGACCGAGCGTGGAGAGCTGAACACCCAGATCGCTTCGCTGCAGTCCGAAGCCGTCGCGTCGGCGGCGAAGGCGCGGGATGCGGAGGCTCGATCCGCCCGATCGGATGCCTTGACGCAGGAGGTCAAGGGGAAATTCTCGGCCGCCGCCACCGCCGCAGCAAGCGAGCGCACGGCTCTGAACACCCGGATCGCTTCGCTGCAATCCGAGGCCGTCGCGTCGGCGGCGAGGGCGCAGGATGCGGAGGCTCGATCCGCCCGCTCGGATGCCGTGACGCAGGAGGTCAAGGGGAAACTCTCGGTCGCCGCCACCGCCGCGGCAGGCGAGCGCACGGCTCTGAACACCCAGATCGCTTCGCTGCGGTCCGAGGCCGTCGCGTCGGCGGCGAAGGCGCGGGATGCGGAGGCTCGATCCGCCCGATCGGATGCCTTGACGCAGGAGATCAAGGGGGAACTCGCCACCGCTGCGGCAAGCGAGCGCGCGGACCTGAACGTCAAGGTTGCCTCGCTGCAAGGCGAGATCGCCGCGATGGTGGCGAGGGCTCGGGAAGCCGGCACCCTGCAAGCGCGTTCGGATAGTCAGGCCAACGACCTGAAGCGGCAGCTCGCGGCGGCGAACGAGAAGCTTGCCGCGGCGGACGCGGCGGGCCGTTCCCTCGCCGAAGCGAAGACGCGAGCCGATGCGCAGCAGCATGCAGCGGCCGAGATGGCAGACCGCGTCAGGCATGGAGCGGATCTCAGCGCGGACCTGCGAAAGGAGGCGGCGGATGCGCAGGCGCAGGCCGATGACAGCAGGAACGCCCTGTCCCGCGCCTTGACGGCCGGGACCGCATTGCAGGCCGAGTTGCAAGCTTCGGCGTCTCGGCGGGAGCACGCCGAGGCCGAACTGGGGAGCCTGCGGGCGGCGAACACCGAGCTGCTGAAGCGCGCGCGCTTGGACACCGCGGCGGGGCAGAGGAGCCTGGCCGAACTCCGTCAGCAAAAGGCGACGCTGGTCGCCGAGGCCGCCCGCGTGCCGCAGCTCATTCGCGCCGTCGAGGACGCCGGAACGATGCGGACCACATCGGACGGGACGATTGCCGCGCTCAGGTCGCAAATCGCGGAGCAAGTCGCGCGCATCGATGCGCTGGGCAAGGCGCAGCGGGACCGTGAGACGCTCGCGCGAACGCAGGAGCGACTCTCAGCGGCGCAGCGAGCCGATGCCCACACCGTCGAGCTCGATGCGACGCTTGCGAGGGCGCGGTCGGACGTGGCGCAGGCCGTGCGGGACAGGGCGTCGGCGGACGATGCGCGTGGCGCGTCCGAAAAACGTCTCGCCGATGCCGGTGCGCAGCTCCGGATGGAGCGGGTCAGGACCGCGCTCCTCGTCGCGCAGCTGAGCAAGGTCTCGAAGTCTGCGGCGCAACCGGCCGAAATGCCGGAACACTCGCCGGGCGTGGCTGGCGACCCCGTGAGGATGGCTGCCGCCGATCCAGCCGGGCAACCGGTCACGAGCGCGGCGGCAGCGCCCGCCGTCCTGCCGACGCCCGCCGCCGCTCACATCCTGCTGCGCTACGGACATGGCAGGACGAGAGCGCAGCTGCGCGCCGAGGCCCTGCGGTCCTCCCTTCGCGCGATGGGTGCCGACGTGCGGGACGCCGTCGTCCCCGAAACTGCCAGGACCGGCGACAGCGTGACCTACTTCTACGTCGAGGACCGCGGCATGGCCGACCATGTCGCGCAGCAGCTCGACGCCCCCAAGCCGGTCCGCAGCCGCGGCACCCGAAGCCTGAGACCAGGCACCATCGAGGTCTCGATCGGTGATTGAGCCCCGCTCCCCTCGCATCAACCCTTCTCGCCATGGAGACGCTGACATGTCCGATCGGTATTCTGTTCGTCCGGCGCACGCGCTTGCCTGCATCACCTTGCTGCTCGCGACGCTGCTCCCGGCAAGTCCCACGCTCGCGGTCGAACCGGCAGCCGCCGACGTTGGTGCCGGCCCATCGTCGCTGGTAATCCTGTTCGAGCCCGGAAGCAGCGAATTGCAAGCGAAGGACAAGGCGGTGCTGGACCACGCCTCGCGCGCCTACAACCAGGGCAAGCCGATCGTCATGATCATCACGGGCAGCTCCGATCGCACGGGGGCGGCGAAAGCCAATCTCACCCTGTCGCAGCGACGCGCGACGAGCGTGCTGCAAGGCCTGCTCGACCGCGGCATTCCGGCCGAGCGCTTCCAGGTGCTGGCGAAGGGCGAAACCGAACTCCCGGTGCCGACGCAGTCCGGCATCGCCGAGGCGCAGAACCGTCGCGTCGTGATCTCCTGGCACTGAGCGATGAAGAGGCGCCTGCCGCTCGCCGGATACCTGCTGGCGGCCCTGCTCGCTTCATCCGTCCCTTCGGCCCGGGCGGGCGTGGACCCATCGGCCGAGTGGTTCAACGAGGCCATCCGGCATGACGCGGAGGGCGATGCCGGTCTCGCCTACGCGCTGTACCACCGGGCGGCGGAGACCGGCATGCCGGAAGCCGAGTTCAACGTCGCCGCCATGCTGGACAGCGGACGCGGCGTCCGCGCCGACATCGCGGAAGCCGCGACCTGGTACGCTCGCGCTGCCGCTCACGGCGACGCGCGGGCCGCCTACAACCTCGGCCAGCTCTACGAGGCCGGCGAAGGCGTGCCGAGGAACCCCTACCTGGCCCGCGCCTGGTTCACCGCTTCGTCCCTGGGCGCAGCGCGCGAACATCTCGCTGCAGCGCCGCCCCACACGACGCAAGCGGTACAGCTCCTGAAAGCGCCGACCCTCGTTGCGCCGCCTCCGGGAAAGCGGGTCGACGCGCGCCTCGACGACATCGAATTCATCTGGACCGCGCAGGACTCGTCGGAGCCGGTGCGCTTCTTCCTCGAGTTGCGCTCCCTCGATGCCGGCGGTTCGCGCGAGGTGTTCTCGAGCTTCGCCGAGACGTCCAGCTTATCCGCCAAGATGCCGGCCGCAAGCGGAGCCTATGCTTGGCGCGTGATGGCGGTCGCGCCGGAGACCGGCACCTATGCGGCGAGCGCCTGGACGCAGTTCAGCATCGGGCCAACCGACCCTCCGGTGGCGAGAATGTCTCTCGCCCCTCCGTAGCTTGCCCAAGGATGCCGCGACGACCGTCCTTCGTCGGAGGAGGCTTCCGCCGAGCCCCGGCGGCATCGGCGGGCGCTGCGCCATTGCGCCGATGATCGTCGTTGAACCCGCGCGCAAGCCCCCGATGCGGTCGGCGTCACCACGTATCCGCAGCGCCACGTGTGACGGCGTCCCCACCCGAAGGGGCCGTCATCGAAGCCTCTGGACGGATCACCATGAGATCCCTCGCAAAGGCTTTTGCCATGATGCGACTGTCACGAGCCTCGTCGGGTACCCTGCCCAATCAGATTAACGGTCAAGAAATACAGCTTCCGTCTTGCCGAAGCCTCGCACTAAACAAGGGCGGCGCGATGCGCATCACGGCCGCCTGCGCTCAGCCGGCGCCATCATGGAGAGATAACATTCTTATATGATTTTTGCATACCTGATATGCGTCTAGATCGCGTCTTGCTCTTGTCACACTACATCGTTGTTTTTTAATGGTCTTGGCAATACAAACAAAAGATAGAAATTTTTTGCGTCTGCTACCAACCGTAGCATTTTCCTAGCCCATGCTCTTTCTACAACATAGGGCGCCGCATGCAATCGGATCAAAAGTCGCGTCAGCGCCCCACGGACCTCAAAAAAGAGCAAGTCATGCACGACCTTCTTCTGCGACGACTTTGCCAGTATGTCGATCTGTCTTCGATTGAAATGACCGCTATCGCCAAGTTGGTCTCCGGCAGGCCCCGGCATGTTGCCGCACGGTGTCGCCTACTTCAGGAGGGAGATGCACTCGGATCGATATTCTACCTGCTGAACGGTTGGATTTGCGCCTACAAGCTGCTGGAGGACGGACGCTGCCAGAACCTCTTGTTCTTCCTGCCCGGCGACCTTTGGGGATTCAGCGCGCCCTTGAACTCGCGGACAGCCTATGCCCTTCGCACAGTCAAGGACGCGATCGTCATCGACATCCCGCGCGACGGCTTCCTCGAGGTCATCGCGCGCCATCCCGGCCTGACCGAGGCCTTTCGCTGGTCGGGGCTCGTTACCGACGAGATCAGTCGCGAGCGCGTCCTCAGCCTCGGCCAGCGCACCGCCAAGGAGCGCTGCGCCCACATGATCTGTGAAATCTTCTGGCGCCTCCGCGCCGTCGGCGAGGTCGACGGCACGTCGATGTACTTTCCCTGCACGCAGGAGGAGATCGGCAACACCATCGGCGTCTCCACCGTCCATGCCAACCGCATGCTGCAGGATCTGCGCGCCGAGAAGCTGATCTGCCAGCACCAGCAGAAGCTGGAGATCCTCGACCTCGAAGGACTGCAGCGCTTGGCCTACTTCGACTCCGATTTCCTTCACTTGAGATCCCTCGATCCACCGCCGGCAGAACTTCGCAGTTTCGGCAAGCCGCTCGGGCTGGGCCCTTCGCGGTTCTCGGAAAGCGACCGCGCCGACGCGCGAAGGACTGTCAATGCTTGACGGCAGGGCGTCGGATGAGGGGACGCGCGGGCGGGGCGTGGCAGGCCTCGCCATGGCGCGCTGGCCGGCGGCTTCGGTGCTTCGACCGCTCCGCCGCTCCGGACGGTCTCGCTGGTTTCTCGGACCGGGTGCGTCCCTTCTCGTTCTGCTGATGTCGATGACGGCTCTGCCTGCCGAGGAACTCGAACTGGCGCCCGGGGACGTTCTCGAGTTCTCGGTCGCCGGGGCGCCGGACCTCGAGCGAAAAGTGCCGATCGACATGGATGGCATGGCGTCCTTCCCACTCGTCGGGGACATCCCGACGAAGGCACGCACGCTCGCGCAGCTGCGGACGGACGTGCGGTCGCTGCTGTCGCAGAAGCAGTACCGGCAGCACGTTGCCGGTTCCGCCAGATCAAGCCTCGACGTCATCTGGCCGGATCAGGTCGCGCTCACCTACGCCGAGTACCGGCCGGTGTACATCAACGGCGACGTGGCCAAGCCGGGCGAGCAGAAGTTCAAGCCTGGGATGACGATCCGGCAGGCGCTGAGCCTCGCCGGCGGCTACGACATCCTGCGGTTCCGCATGGACAACCCGTTTCTCGACGCGGCCGACCTGCGCGGCTCCTACGAGGCGGCCTGGATCGATTACGCCAGGGAGCAGGCGCGCCTGCAGCGCCTCGACAGCGAGCTGGGCAGCGAGCCCGCCAGGACGGCATCCGGCGCGAGCGACCTGCCGGTCTCGCCCAAGCTGCTGGGCGAGATCCGGAGCGCGGAGGCCGCCTTCAAGACGGCCGACGACGGGAACGTCGCGAAGGAGCGCGACCACATCCGCGAGATGCTGACCGCCGCCGATGCCGACATCCGGTCGCTGACCAAGCGTCGCGACACGGAGATGAGCGGCAGCACCTATGACGAGGCGGAGTACAGCCGCATCAACGGCCTGTACACCGCCGGAACGCTGCCGATGAACCGGGTCGCCGAGGCGCGGCGGGTCGAGCTGCTGTCGGCGACGCAGGCCCTGCAGAGCCAGGTCGAGCTCGAGCGGGCGGTGAAGGACCGCGAGATCCTGCGTCGCAGCAGCGTCGCGCTGGACGATGACCGGCGCATGAGCCTGCTGAAGGACAAGCAGGCCGCGCAGGTGAAGCTCGCGGACATCCGGACCAAGATCACCGCCACGGCGGAAAAGATGCTCTATGTCGGTGCGCTGAAGACGCAGCTCGCCCGCGGCACGGGCGGCCGTCCCGACTTGGTCCTGTTCCGTCGCGGCGAGCCGGGACGCAAGGTCGACGAGGATGCGGCGCTGCAACCCGGCGACGTCGTCGAGGTCGCGCTCAAGGTCGAGGCCACAGACGCGCCGGTGGTGCATTGACGCGATCGGACGTTTTGGCATCGGACGGCGATCGACGGCGCATCAGGTTTCTCGGGTTCGGCGCGCTGCACGCCTTCAATACGGCGCTGAACATGGGCTTCACCCTGTTTCAGTTGCTCGTGCTGGCGCGCATCCTACCCCTCGCGCGCTATTCCGAGATCGTCTTCCTGGCGACGGTCGGCTTCTACCTGCAACCAATCGATCAGGCGATCGGCCGCTCGAACTTCATCGCGTTGCAGAATTCCCATCCCCACGCCGAAGACCGATACCGTTCCGAGATCAGGGCGGTGATCGCCTTGCATGGAGGTCTCGTCCTCGCTGTGTCGCTCATCGTGCCGTCGATCCTGCACGCCGTCGCCTCGCCGATGTGGATCGAAGACGTGCTCTTCCTCTTTCTCGGCCTCGCCATCAACCTGTGGGCTTTCGACCTGCAATCGACGGCTTGGGCCATCGGCCGAAACCTGCCTTTCGTGCAGCTGTCGATCCTCCATCGCCTGATCCACCTCTCGGCCCTGGCGCTGGCATTCGCCACGGGGCGTTTTGCCTTCTTCGTGGGAATTTCAAGCATCGCGACGATGCTCGCCCTGCTCGTCGTTTTCGGCATGTTCGCGAAGGCCGGCTTGCTGCGCCACGACCCGCGCGCGGAGGATTGGACGAACTATCGCCGTGTGCTGCGGCTGTCGTTCCTTGCCACCATCACCGATTTCCTCACGCTCAACGCACCATACGCCCTCGTCGCGGCACGATTTGGCATCGGACCTTCCCTCGTCGCCTTCGATAGCGTGATGAAGGTGGCGCGCATCATGATGGCGGCCGCGCGCACCCTGGCGGAGATCGTGCTGCCGCGCCACAGCGCGCTCGTCGCGGGTGGACGCCTTGCCAATGCGCGGTCGATGTTCCGCAAGGTGCTCGGCGCGAGCCTCGGCCTGGCGCTGATCCCGTTCCTCGCCATTTCGACCGCAGGCGGCGCGCTGTTCCACCTCCTGCTCGGCCGCAACGACGTCGTGCCCCTCTCGGCGATGCCGGCGGCCGCCCTGATCGTCCTGGCGAGCGGCCTCTACCAGCCGGCCTCGTTCTTTCTCAGCTTCAGCGACAGGAAGCGTTCGATCCTCGCGTTGAGCCTCGGCGCGACGGTCGCGATCGCGAGCTTCGGCGCCCTGCTGATCAGCGCTCCTGCGACGTCGGGCTGGCTGCTGTCGAGCTTCGCTACGGTGTTCGTCGGCCTTGCCGCGGCGGCGGCTTGGCTCACCGATCAATCCTTCAAGAGGCCGACCGTTCTCGTTGAGCCAGCCGTGCTGGTGAACGAAAGCGTCTGAGGCGGCTCGCCCTCGATGACAAGCGCGGCTTTCGGCGGCGCGGGCCTCACATGTTCCTCACCGAGGAGGGTGCGAAGGTGCCGGGCAGCCGGCCGTTTTCCGATGCCGCCGGCGCCGCATCCGGGCGTCCCGCAGCCTTCCCTTGCGGAGCGGCGAACAGGCGCTTGAGCCGCAGGACCGGCCGCTCGATCATGTGCCAGGAGCCGTAGGCGACGAGCGATGTCACCGCCAGCGCGACGGCGAAGAGAAGCAGCGTCGAGTGGAATCCATTGCCGAAGACGAACATCAGGCCTTGCTGGACGACGAATCCGTAGAGGTAGAGGCCGTAGGAATAGTCGCCGCCGAGGAGCAGGCGGTTGCGCGGCGGGTTGCGCAGGCCGAGCCACACGGTGACGTAGGCGATCGGCAGCGGCGCAAGGAACTGCAGCGCGGGCTGGCTCAAGCATGCCACGCCGACGACAGCCGCGACGAAGCCCAGCAGCATCGAATAGGGAATGGCGCGGCGGGCCGCCTGGAGCGAGATGCCGGCGAGGAAGCTGAGCACGAGCATGCGCCCCGGCACGGGATCGATCGCAAGGGCGTCCACCGAATGCTTCCTGAAGAAAAGGAGGAAGCAGAGGCTGAGAACCATCGTGACGACGAGCGGGCCGAGTGGCCGGCGCGACAGCCCCGAGACTTGGACGACGATGAGCAGGATGTAGCATTCCAGTTCGTAGGGGACCGTCCACAGCGAGGCGTTGACGATGCCGGACCAGGGATTCGTCAGGAAGACGCCCGGCAGGTGGAAGCTGATGTCCCCGACCATGTTCAGCAGGTAACGGTGGAACACCGGACTCTGGAGGTATTGCGCGAAATCGACCTGCGAGACTAGCGGCCCGATCAGCATCGACGATAGCGCCACCTCGACGGCGAGAGCCGGCAGGATGCGCATCGCGCGAAAGGTCAGGAACACCCGGAGCGACCGCGTCCGCTCAAGGCTCGAGGCGACGAGGAAGCCGCTGAGCGAGAAGAACATCGGCAGGACGAGGCGCGGCAGGATGCCGGCAGGGGTGCCCTGGATCAGGCGCCCGGCCTCGAAGCCATGGACGACCGCGTGCGAATGCCAGAGCAGCACCGCGGCCGCCAGAACGAGGCGCATGTAGTCGAAGCCGGAGGTTGTCTGGCTGATGGCGGCGATGCGGCCATCAATGCTGAGCGTCTTTGACATGCCTCGCAATCTGCGGACGGGCATGATCGCGGATATCAACTTGGTTGCATGTTTTTGCCGCTGCCGCCCGCGATCGCCCGATGCAGCCCGCCGAATGGCATCTGCACAGCCGCGGTAGCTGCTCTAGATGTTTTAGTCCCTGGGTTTGATGGTGCACTCTTTTCCTCGGCGTGGAGGGACGTGCTACGGGCTCGATTCTCCACGGCAGCGCCACAACGACGGGGGCAGTCCGTCGCGCGATCCAGCGACGTCAAGAGAGTGTGACCCCTGGCGCGGCGCTAAGGAGTTACTCCGACCGCGATCCGGAAGTGGCGTAAGCGCCTGACGACAGCCGACGCACGCATCGGTCCCGATTAGCTTCGCTCCACCGTGCTGACACCGCAGGATGAGGCCGTCATCGTCGCGTTCCCGCGACACATGCTGCTACCGCTGGATGATTGCCTTGACGGCTTGCAGCCGACCATCCCGCACCTGACCCGCTCACGTACGCATGCTGCCTGGAGCGGCACGGCATCTCGCGCCCGCTCAACGTCGATGGCGACAAGCCAGCCAGGAAGCGTTTCGCCAGCGCCCCTGTTGCCGCTCTCCACATCCCCTGCTCTCTTCGGGATTTGCGTGCCGGCCCCGCTCCGCGTCGCGCTCCGCCCCATCTCCCACGCTCTCCAGGCGGCACACCGGCGCGATGCCTCTTGACGTATGGATGGGATCGGCCTCAACCGGAGGGGGCAAGAACCGCTGGCGATGCTCCAGCCCTCTTCCCTTCGGGCAGGCCGTGGAGCCGGCGATGCGTGCGATGATCCTGTTGTGCTCGGCCTGCCTCGTCGGCTCGGCGATGGCCGTCTCCGGGGCGCTGGCGGGATCGACCGGCGGAGCGATCCCTGCCGCCCCCGATGGGGCAGCCGGTAACGGCCAGCCTGCCGCCATCCCGGCCGAAGCGACGGCCGATCCCGCTGCACTTGAAGCCACCACGGCGAAGTTCAACAGCTACGTCGCCTACATGAACCGCACGCTGCGGGCCGTCGATTCGCTCGCCCGCTACCGCTCCTGGGTCAACATGCGCACCGGGCCGACCGGGCGCGAGCGCTACGTCTACGGGCTCTACGCCCCCTACGACGTGACGGACGAGCGCGCCGAGGTGGAGAAGGCGCTCGCGGCGCCGCCGTCGCTGCCCGATCTCGACGCGGCGATGCAAGCCTACGTCGCCAGCAACGACAGGCTGGCGCCGACCCTCGTCAAGGCGGACGGCTACTACAGCCGCGGTGACTACAAGCTCGACCACCTCGCGGAGGGCCGGGAACTGCACAGGTCGATCGCCGCCGACGGCGACGCCTTCCTCGCCGCCCGCGGGACGCTGGAGGGCGTGATGCGGGTGCAGAAGCTGGCGCTCGACCAGATCCGCCTCGCCACCATCGAGAAGAAGGACGGGCGCCGCGCGCGCTGGCACGTCGCCAACGTGATGATGCGGGGCAAGGTGGCGCTCGATGCGATCACCATGGGCCCGACCGTCGACGTCGCCGCGCTCGACGGCGACATGCTGCGGTTCGGCGAGGCGGTAAAGGGCCTGGACGAGTACGGGGCCGCGCACCCCCGCGCGCTCGGCGGCTTCTCCTCCTTCCCCGACGACCTGCTGTCGCACATGCGCGAGGTCCAGGAACGGCTGAAGCGCACCGGGGGCAACCTCGCCCGCGCCGTCGGCCTCGACATGACCTTCATCCAGTCCGACTGGAACGCGATGGTGACGGGCGCCGAGCTGCCGGTCGCGATCCAGGAGCCGTGATCGAGAGAGGCCGGCACGGGTGCCGTGACGGCTCAGCCCTCCCCTACGTGATGCGCGGGCTGGCCCAAGCCCGACAGCACCGCCTCGGCGA
>CALMRL010000238.1:15173-15488 GCA_937873345.1 uncultured Beijerinckiaceae bacterium
GTCGCCGCGCCGATGCCGCCGACGATCACGAAATCGATCGTGCCGAGCGGCGGCAGTCCGTGGAGCGGATCGAGGGGGTCGAGCCCTGAAGGCAGGAGGCGGTGCGAGTGCACCGCGACGCCGAGGCCGGCCATCATCGCGGCATGGAGGCCGCTCAGGCTCGCGCTGGTGCAGGTGGCGCGCCAAGGCCGTCCGATCGCATCGAGGGTCCGCACGGCGATCTCCCGCGTGATGCTCGGCGGCGGGTAGAGCACGAGAGGCACCGGCGCCGCCTCGTCGCGGATGGCCCCGTGATGCCGCGCGAAGCGCGCAAGG
>CALMRL010000239.1 GCA_937873345.1 uncultured Beijerinckiaceae bacterium
CCTTCAACGCCGCGATCTCCTTCGCGATGTCGGCGAGCGATGGGTCGGCGTGCGCCGCCGGCGTCGAGCACAGCAATGGCACCGCTGCAGCTCCTGCGAGAGCTGCGGCAAGGGCTACCCGCCCGGCCAGCCGGCCCGCGTCGGCCGTGCTACCTCCGGTCATACGCTTCGACATGTCGACCCCCGCCAACGCAACGGGTTACGACAATGACGAAATCGCGGAGGAAAACACCGGAAAAGGTGGACTGATCTTTTCGCGATCGTCGGAACGAAGCTGTTGCTTCGATGGAGGCTTCGAGAAGATCGATCGCCGTGTGGCCGGCCGGCGACGCGGCTGGGCAATCCGACCGTGCCGCTTGCGAACCGGCTGGGCACGCCCGATCCCGGCCGCAGCCGGCGATGGTCGTCAGTTGCGGTTGGAGTAGCCGCCGGCATTGCCGCCGGTGGTGGTGGTGCGGAACGGTTGACCGCCGTTGCCGATGCCGTAGAGGATGGGTCGATCATGTCCCCCGGCGGCGGGGTCTGCGCCGCGGTGCGCGGTCGAACTCGGCGATGGAGGCGATCTGCGGTGCTGGCGCGGCGTGGCGGCGGACGCAGGAGCTGCAGCAAGGGTCGCCATGATCATGAGCGCGATGGAAAGCCGCATCCTGTTCTCCATCGACGCGTCCCGCGCGGCGGCGAGGTCGTCGCTGCGCTTGCTTTAGCATGAGCACGGTGGAGAAGAAGCTCTTGGACGCGGCGCAGCGCATCTTCATCGGCGGCGGCGACCTCGGCGGGCGGATGCGCAGGCTCGACTGGCGGCTGACGCCGCTCGGGACCCCGTCGGCCTGGCCGCCGCAGCTGCGCACCATCGTCGGCGTGATGCTCGGCTCGAAGCAGCCGATGTTCCTCGCCTGGGGGCCAGAGCTGACGCTGCTCTACAACGACGCCTACCGCGCCGTGCTCGGCTCCAAGGACGGCGACGCGCTCGGCCGTCCCTTCCTGGAGACGTGGAGCGAGATCCGCGACGACCTCGCCCCGCTCGTCGAGCGCACGCTCGCCGGCGAGGCCGTGCACATGGACGACATCACCCTGTTCGTGGATCGCGAAGGCCTGCCGGACGAGGCGCATTTCGCCTTTTCCTACACGCCGGTGCGCGACGAGGACGGCGAGGTGCAAGGTTTCTTCTGCGCCTGCACCGAGACCACCGACCGGGTGCTCGCCGAGCGCCGGCAGCGCTTCCGGCTGGAGGTGGAGGAGAACCTGCGCGGCTGCGAGGACGCCGAGGCGGTGATCCGCTCGGTCGCGGCCTCGCTCGGCCGGCATCTCGGCATCGACCGCATCGGCTACGGCGAGGTCGCCGCCGACGGCGAGACCGTCCGGCTGCACACCGCCTACGTGCAGCGCGTCGCGCCGCTCGGCGGATCGCACCGGCTGGAGCGGTTCGGCGCCGCCGCCATCGACCGGCAGCGCCGCGGCGAAACGATCGCCGTCGCGGACGTGCTCGATCCCGACTCCGGACTCGACCCGTCCGTCTACGAGGCGATCGCGGTGCGCTCCTTCGTGTCGGTGCCGACGCTGCGCGCCGGTCGG
>CALMRL010000240.1 GCA_937873345.1 uncultured Beijerinckiaceae bacterium
CTTCCGGTGCCGCCTCGACCCCAGAAGACGTGGTCCCACCCGGTCGCGCCGACAACGCCCGCTGGTCGGGCGATCCTCGCGCGGAACCGTAAAGCATCGAACCGGGTCCGGCCGGATGCTCTCACGTCTCGTGTGGCACCGATCCGAAAGCCGCTGACGCGATTCTCGGACCGGTGCTCAAGCGGAGCATTTTCGCATCCGAGGCATGCGCCCGTTAAGCCTCGCTTGCCGTCCGTGAAGCCTTGTCCATCTCGTCAAGGAACAAAGACGAAGTGTCGCGCATTCTTCCGCTGCGTTGCTGCTGTGCCTTATGGCGCCGACGGGGGAAATACTGCGATGACTCGTTTCAAGCTCTTCGCGGGCAGCCTTTCTGCTACCGCGCTCTCGATCATGCTGATGAATGGCGCCGAGGCCGCTGGCGCGCAGCCCTTCGACCTGAGCAACCTGTTCGCTCCGCTGCAGCCGGCCGCGGTGCAGCCGGCTTCCCTGCCGACCGATGTCGAGATCGCGCCGCGCCCGACGCAGACCACTCGCGTGGTGATGCGCGACCCGACCGAGGAGAAGGCCGGCACGATCACCGTGGATACCAAGAACCGCTGGCTCTACCTGTCGCTTGAAGACGGCCAGGCCGTGCGCTACGACATCGGTGTCGGCCGCGAGGGCTTCGAATGGTCCGGCACCGCCCGCGTCGAACGCAAGGCCGAGTGGCCGACGTGGACCCCGCCGGCCGCGATGCTGAAGCGTCGCCCCGACATCCCGCATTTCATGAAGGGCGGCATCGAGAATCCTCTCGGCGCCCGCGCGATGTACCTGTTCAACGGCCGTGGCGACACCGGCTTCCGCATCCACGGCACCAACGAGCCGGACACCATCGGCCAAGCGGTGTCGTCGGGTTGCATCCGCCTGCTTAACGCGGATGTGATCGATCTCTACAACCGCGTTCATGTCGGGGCCAAGGTGGTGGTGCTCTAGCAGCGGAAGCCGCTGCTCCCACCGTGGGGCCGGCCGTCGCGTTCCGCGGCGCGCCGGCCTTGCCATTTCGCGAGTGCCTCATGTTCGTGTCGAAGTCCGCTTCTGCCTTGAAGGCCGTCGCCGCTGCGGTCGTTGCCGCAAGCATCGCCTCCACGTCGGTCGCTGCGCAGGACTACGGCGATCCTTACGGCTATTCTTCGCCCGACCGCTACCGCGGCGCCTACGACGGCTACTCCGAGCCGCCGGCCTATCGGTCTCCATACGCCCCGGGTCGATCGTACGATGCACCTCGGACCTACGCCCCGCAGGCCTATGAGCCCGGCGGCTACGGCTACGATCAGGGTGCCGGCGGACGCTACGTCGAGCCTTATGACGGCGGGCGCGACGGTGGGCGCTACGACCTCGGGCCGAACGGCACCCGCTCGACCCGCGAGATGGTGGCGAACACCACGCGGGAGCCGCCGGGCACTATCGTCATCGATACGGCGTCTCGCGAGCTGTACTACACGCAGTCCGACGGCCGGGCGTTGCGCTACGGCATCGGCGTCGGCCGCGAGGGCTTCAGCTGGCATGGCACGGCCAAGGTCGAGCGCAAGGCGCAGTGGCCGTCGTGGACGCCGCCGTCCGACATGGTGAAGCGCCGCCCGGACCTGCCGGCGCGGATGGAAGGCGGCATCGACAACCCGCTCGGCGCCCGCGCCCTCTACCTGTTCCAGGGCAATCGCGACACGCTGTTCCGCATCCACGGCACCAACGAGCCGGACACCATCGGCAAGGCTGTATCCTCGGGCTGCATCCGGATGATGAATGCCGACGTCATCGATCTGTACAATCGCGTGCCGGTCGGGACGAGAGTGGTGGTGCTGTGAGGCCGCGTTTTCAGGATCGCGTCGCCGGTCTGGGGCCAAGAGCACTCGCCGAGAGATGATCGGCGAGGCGCCGCAACCGGCCCGCTGGCGGCCGCGCCGGCTGGACCGTCCTTGGCGCCGCCGCCTCGCCGGGGATGAAGGCGTCGAAGGCGGCCCACATCTGCGCGAGGATGTCGTCGCGTTCCATCACCAGCTGGTGCCGGGCGCCGGGAATGGTGATGCAGCGCCCGGCGCGCAGGTGCAGGGCGAAATGCTCGGTCGCCGCGGTATCCACGATGCGATCGTCGCCCGCCGCGAGGATCAGCGTCGGCACAACGGTCTCGGCGGCGAAGCGGGGATCGCGGAAGCGCTCCATCAGATCGAAGGCGCCGGAAAGCCAGCTCACCGTGGGCGATCCCACCGCCAGCTCCGGCAGCCGCATCACCACCTCGCTCAGCCGGGCGTAGCGACGGGGGTCGGCGGTCAGCAGGTTGCCCCCGAAGCCGCGGGTGAAGCGCGGTCGTTCGCTGCCGCCGGGAATGAAGCGGCGCCCGAAGCCGGCGAGGTCGAGCAGGCGGATCACCAGCCGCTTCGCTGCGCGGTGACGCAGCGCCACGTCGATCATCGGTGCGGTGAGCACCAGCCGCTCGAAGGGCGAGGCGCCGCGGTGCGCCTGGTCGAGAAGGATCGCCGCCCCCATCGAGTGTCCGAAGGCGAACCAGGGCTTCGGGCAGAACACCCGCAGGATCTGCGCCTCGACCGCCAGGAGGTCGCGCTGGTAGGCGGAGAAGCCCGACACGTGGCCGCGGTGGCGGGCGGCGATCTGCCGGTCGGACTGGCCCTGGCCCCGCCAGTCGAAGGCCACCACCTCGAAGCCGCGCTCCACCAGCCCGCGCACGATCTCGAACCAGCCCTCGATGAACTCGGAGCGCCCGAGCGCCAGCAGCACCGTGCCGCGGGACCGGTCCGGCCCCGCGCCGTGCCACCGCGCCACCCGTAGCCGCACGCCATCGCGGGTGCGCACGGCCGAAACGGTGGGGTTGGCCGGCATGGGATTGCCGGGCGTGGCGAAGACCTGCACGTTGCCTCGTACTCCTCGACGGCCCGACCGGCACGCCGCTCTGCCGCCTTCTAGGGCATCGCGCCGCTCCGGCAAATCACGGCCCCGCCCAGCCGGCCGGCTTTGCTCCGGACATGACAGGCGCGAATCTTCCCGCTCCCGCATCCTTGCGCAAGCATCGGACCGCCGCCATCTCTTGCATGTGCGGTCGAAACGACGCGCAACACTGCAACGGACCGGCCGATAACCGGCGGTCCGCACCAGCCTATCGCTTCGTCACGAAGGGTATGTTCATGCGCCAGTACGATCTTTCTCCCCTTTACCGTTCGACCGTCGGATTCGACCGGCTGTTCAACATGCTGGACCAGGCGTCCGACGCCTCGGCCGGCTATCCCCCCTATAATATCGAGCGCACGGGCGAGCACGACTATCGCATCACCGTGGCTGTCGCCGGTTTCGCCGAGGCGGACCTGTCGATCGAGTCGCGCGAACATGCACTGACCATCCGTGGGTCGCGCGAGACGCAGGCGGCCAAGGAGCCGGTCGGCCAGCCGGCCCGGCGCGAGGTTCTGCACCAGGGCATCGCAGCACGCTCCTTCGAGCGTCGCTTCCAGCTCGCCGACCACGTTCAGGTCATCGGCGCCAGCCTGGAGCATGGCCTGTTGCACGTCGACCTCGTCCGCGAGATCCCGGAGGCGCAGAAGCCCCGCCAGATCCCGATCAGCCGCGCCGCCGCAGCGCCCCGCATCGTCGAAACGCCGAAGGCGGCCTGACACGGTAGGTTCCACCTGGAATGCAAAGGGCGCCTCTGCGGGCGCCCTTTTTCGTTTAGTCGGCACCGACGGATCGCATGGCCCCTACGGCTTGGGCTCGGAGGTGCCGGCGGCGTCGGCCTCTTCGGCCTGACCGTGATTCGCGCGATGACGGGCGTGGTGCTTGCGCTTGCGATGCGGCGCCTCATCATCGGCGCCCTTATCTGGTTTGCCGCCGGACGGATTGTCATCGGACTTGGCATCCACTCTGCTAGTCCCGCTGGTTCCTGCGGGCGCTGCCAGCGCCTGGCTGATCGCGGCCTGCGGCAGCGCCGATTCGTCGCTCGCCGAGGCAGCATAGGCCTGGGCCGAGGCCGGCCGGACACCCGGCGCATCGAGCGAGGCGAACACCGCGTTCTTGCGGGAGCGCCCGGCGGCAGCCTCACCGCTGACCGCCCGCGCTGCGGCGAAGGTGCCTTCCCCCTGCTGGCCCCTGGCGAGCAGGGGG
>CALMRL010000241.1 GCA_937873345.1 uncultured Beijerinckiaceae bacterium
CGCGCTCACCGGCCGCCTTCTCGCGCCGTGCCCGGCTGCGAGCCTGGCTGCGGCGGCCGGTGAGCGCGTTCGCGGGCGCGCGGGGCGCCTCGTCGCGAGCGCCGGACAGCTTCTTGTCCGCCAGCACGGCGGTCTTCACCAGGGCCATGACCATTCCACGCCACCCGTCCACGGGCCTGAGCAGCTTCTATGGCCTTCCCTCATTGGCCACAACGGGAGGAGTGGGGCGCCGCTCGGGGAGCCGCGTCCTTCCGTAGCGTCGTCATAGGATTGCGCAAGCCGGACACGGCCGCCCTTGGTCATGCGCTCGCGCCTCGGGGCGGCCTTGCCGTTCCCGATCGATGTGACCGCACGCGACATTCGCGCCGTCCTGCGGCATTGCAGCGAAAACTGTGTCGGCGGTTTTCGCATCATCCGATGCGACACTGCAAGGGAGAGCCTTGGGCCGGGTCCGGCATCCGGTCCAAGTCTCCAAGGATCAATTCACGAAGCGCACCACGACGCCGGGGCGGACGAGGTGGGCCAGCTCGTTGGCATCCCAGTTCGTCATCCGAACGCAGCCGTGCGACGCCGTCTTGTCGATCGCCGACGGATCGGGGGTGCCGTGCAACCCGTAGGTCGGCTTGGTCAGGGCGATGAACACCGAGCCGACGGGGTTGTTTGGGCCGGGCGGCAGCTTCAACTTCTCGTGGTTGTCGCCCTGCAGGAAGTTCTTCGGATCATAATAGTAGATCGGGTTGTAGGCGACGCCGCGCACCTTGTACGTGCCCGATGGCGACGGCAGCTCGCGCGATCCGATGGTCGCGGGATAGCTGACGATGACGCGGTCATGGCCGTCGAGCCCGAACACCTGGGATTTGGCCTTGTCCACCGTGATGCGGCTGACCTTCCCATCGACCTTCTGCGTGCCGGCGAGATCGGTGACGACGATGCGCGAACCGGCCTTCCCGAGGTCGACGCCGGGGTTGAGCGCGGCCAGCAGGTCTTCGCCCATGTGGTACTTGGCGCCGATCTTCTGTGCCGGGGAACGGTAGCCGAGGTCCGGCAGCTTGGCGAGCTGAGCGTAATCCTTCGGCAGGTCGGGGTAGAAGGGGCCTTTCACGTCCTCGTCGCTCAGTATCGTCGTGGTCAGCACCGGACCGGGACTGTCGTGCAGCAGCGCCGCCCAGGTCTTGTCGTCGAGCGCCTTGGCCGCCTTGAGATGGTGCTGCATCTCGAACGCCTCGAGGGCGTGGGTGAAATTCTCGCCCTCCTTGCCGTCGATCACGCCCGGCGAAGCGTGCAGGCGGTCGAGCATCACCTCGGCGCGCAGCGCCGCGGGGGAAACGCCGCCCTTCGCCGCCGGGCCGTCGCCGAGCTTGGCGCCGTTGACCGCATCCACGGTCAGGGCGAAGTCGGCGGCCGTTTGCTGCGGTGCCGGCATCGGTGGCGTCTGCTGGACCTGCGGCGTCTGCTGGGCCTGCGGCGGCTGCACGGGCAGCGGCAGGTCCGAAGCCCGCGGAATCGGGCTCGCCTGCGGCGCTGGGTCCAGGGCCGGGCCCCTGTCGACGGCTGGCCCTCTGCTTTCCGCGCCTCCGCTGTCCTGGGCTGCCGCGGGTTGGGCCGCTCCAGCGACGGCGATGAGAGCGAGGACGGTCAGGATCGGCGGCGGTCTCGTCATCTCGGTCCCGTTCGAATCGCGGCGTTGCGACCTTACTCGCCTTTCAGGGTGGTGCGGGCCTTGTCGATGATGTCCCGTTTCGCCGCAGGCGCTTCGGGGCGGCGCAGGTCGAGCCCCTCCAGCGCGTCGATGACTGCCGCGGCGACGGCGAGGCGCGTGTACCACTTGCGATCGGCGGGGATGACGTACCAAGGCGCCTCGGCCGTCGCGGTGGCCCGGATCGCCGCGGCATAGGCATCGCCGTACTCGGGCCAGCGCGCGCGCTCGACGAGGTCGCTCGCCTCGAACTTCCACAGTTTTTCGGGCGTGTCGAGGCGGGCCAGCAGGCGCCTCTTCTGCTCCGCCCTGCTGACGTGCAGGAAGACCTTGACGACGCGGGTGCCCTGTCGGCCGAGGTAGGCCTCGAAGGCGGCGATGTCGCCGAGCCGATCGCGCCAGAGATGCTCGGCCTTGCGGAGCGCCGGCGGCAGGCCGGAGCCGTCGAGCTGCTCAGGGTGCACGCGGGGTGCCAGCACGTCCTCGTAGTGCGAGCGGTTGAAGATGCCGATGGTGCCGCGCGCCGGCAGCGCCCGGCTGATCCGCCAGAGGAAGCCATGCGCCAATTCGTGCGGGTCGGGCTTCTTGAACGAGGTCACGCTGACGCCCTGCGGATTGACCCCACTCATCACGTGCTTGATCGTCGAGTCCTTGCCGCCGGCATCCATCGCCTGGACGATGAGCAGCAGTGACCAGGAGGCGTCGGCGTAGAGCCGCTCCTGCAGCTCGCTGAGGCGGTCGACGTCGGCTTCGAGGAGCCGCTTCGCCTTGTTCTTGCGCAGGGTTTCGGGCAGGTGGTCGGTCGGGTGGTCATCGAGGTCGAAGTGCCGGCCGTCCGTGATACGGTAGCGCTTCAGCGCGTCCCGCACCGCCGCCTGCATCGCCTCGCACGAATGGTCCGCCGCCAAGCCGCTCCGCTCCTTGACCGTCTTGCCCTTCAGCTGAACGCCCAGCCCGTGTATTTGTCGATGTCGATCTCGAGCTGCCGGACGAGGTTCGTCGCCACCATCCGCTCGCGGTAGCGCTTGAGGTCGTAGGCCAGCCAGGCGATCTGGCTGAGCGGCGTGATGTTGCGGTGCGCCCACAAGCGCAAAGTGTCGGCATCGACATTGGCTACTTTAAAATAATTCAAATATCCCTTCCGCGTGACGACGACCTGTATCGTATGCGCCTCAAAAGGCAGAGCAAGGACGATACCTCTAGGATTGTTCTCGAAAACGAAGAAGTTTGGCCGGTTCACGTCTGCTTCACGGTGTTTCCATTGTCGACCGCTACAGGCTGCCGGCTGCTTCTACAAGCGACAAAAGTGCGGGAGCGCGCAGGGCCGCCCCGCGCAGGACCCATGACACGCGCTCACAGAATGAACGCCGCCGGCAGCAGCGCGCCCAGCGTGTAGGAGGCGCGCACGCCTCCGGGATCGGCGACATGCACGGCCGTCTCGGTCGAACCGAACTCGGCGAGCCGCTGCCGGCAGGCGCCGCAGGGGGTGATCGGCCGCTCCGCCAGCACCAGCACGGCGGCGATGCTCCGCTCGCCCGCCGCCGCCATCGCCGCCACCGCCCCGGTCTCGGCGCAGCTGCCGACGGGGTAGGAGGCGTTCTCGACGTTGCAGCCGGCGAAGATGCGGCCCGAGGCCGTCAGCACCGCCGCGCCGACGGCGAAACGGGAGTAGGGGGCGTGGGCGTTGAGGCGTGCCGCGAGGGCGGCGGCGAACAGCTCGTCCATCGTCGCGCTCATCGCCGCCTCCGACCAATGCCGCTGCGCCGCCCGTGCCCGTCGGCTGGCCAAGCCGCGCGAGCTTGCCTAGCAGGGCCGCCCCCCCGCCGGGCGCCGTCCCGGCCCGGCCGAGACCCCATGAAGTTCACGCTCAGCTGGCTGCGCGATCACCTGGACACCCGGGCCGACGCGCACGAGATCGCCGACACCCTGACAAGGATCGGGCTCGAGGTCGAGCACCTCCACGATCCCGCTGCCGCATTGCGCGGCTTCGTCGTCGCCCGCGTGATCGAGGCCGCACCCCACCCCAACGCCGACCGGTTGCGCGTCTGCAGCGTCGATGCCGGTGGACCTCAGCCGGTGCAGGTCGTCTGCGGCGCTCCCAACGCCCGCACCGGCATGCGGTCGGTGTTCTCGCCGGTCGGCACCTACATCCCCGGCAAGAGGATGACGCTCGGCGCCGGCGTGATCCGCGGCGTCGCGTCGAACGGCATGCTGTGCTCGGCCGCCGAGCTGCAGCTGTCCGACGACCAAGACGGCATCCTCGACCTCCCCGCCGACGCGCCGGTGGGCGTGCCCTACGCGACCTATGCCGGGCTGGACGATCCCGTCTTCGACGTCGCCCTGACGCCGAACCGTCCCGACGCGGCCGGCGTCGCCGGCATCGCCCGCGACCTCGCCGCCGCCGGCCTGGGGCGGCTGACGACCCCCGT
>CALMRL010000242.1 GCA_937873345.1 uncultured Beijerinckiaceae bacterium
GTCCCACACCTGGGGCGGACGCTGCGCGCCTCTCGACGCGATCGACTTCCGGCGGCGGCGCTGGCTCCCCGGCTCCGGTTGGCCCTTCGGCATCGACCATCTCGCACCCTACCTCGAGCGCTCCGCACCTTATCTCGGCCTCGCGGTCGGCGACGGCTTCAGCGACGAGCGCTTCTGGACCGTGGCAGGGTACAAGAAGCCCCGTTTCGTCCCCCGGTCGCCGGATCTCCTGCCGTTCTTCTGGCAGTTCAGCCGCGACGACGACGGGAGCTACCCGTTCGAGTACATGCGGGTCGGGCGGCGCCTCGCCGACCGGATCGGCTCGAACGTGACGCTCGTCACGGGCGCGACCGTGCTGCGCGTGATCCCGACGCGATCCGGCCGGGGGGTCGCTTCGGTCGACTTCGTCGAGCCCGACGGGCGCCGGCACAGCCTGTCGACGCCCTGCGCGGTGCTGTGCGCGGGCGGCATCGAGAATGCCCGGCTCCTGCTCGCGTCCGACACCGTCGCGCCGCGAGGGCTCGGCAACGAGCGCGACCTCGTCGGCCGCTACTTCGCCGACCACCTGCGCGGGCCGGTCGGCTCCTTCGCCCTCGCGGGCTCCTCCGCCCTGCAGAAGGGCCTCGGACGCTACAACGCCCGCGGCAACGTGTTCCGCGCCGGCCTGCGCTTGAGCCCGGACGTGCAGGAGGCGGAGGGCCTGCTGAACTGCGCGGCCTGGCTGGGCGAGACCCTGGCCCCCGACGACCCCTGGAACGCGCTGAAGCGCATCGTCGGCGGCCGGCCGAAGCTCCCGGGCGACGCGTTGGTGGCGGCCGCCAATGCGGGGCTGTTCGTCCGCGGCCTGAAGGACTACGTCGTCGAGCGCAACGGCGTGCCGCGCAAGCTCGACGCGCTGACGCTCGACTGCATGTGCGAGCAGCGGCCGGACCGCGACAGCCGCGTGACCCTGTCCGACCGGGTCGACCGCTTCGGCCTGCGGCTGCCGCGGATCGACTGGCGCATCCACGCCGACGAGTCCCGGACGGTGCGGCGGATGGCGGCGCTGGCGGCCGACGAGTTCGCCCGGCTGGGCCTGCCGCCGCTGATGGCGGACGATTGGGTGCGGGACGGGGCGGACTACCCGGCGGCGTTCCGGGACGTCGCCCATCCGAGCGGCACGACCCGCATGTCCGACGACCCCGCGACCGGCGTGGTCGACGCCGACTGCCGCGTCCGGGGGATCGACGGCCTCTACGTCGCGGGCGGTTCCGTGTTCCCGACCGCGGGCCATTGCAACCCGACGCAGACGATCGTCGCCCTGGCGCTGCGGCTCGCCGACCGGCTCAAGCATCGCGCGGGGTCGGCGCGGGTGCCGGAGGTGCGGACCACGCCAACACGCCCCTCGGCGGGACCGCGCGTGCTGGTCACGGGCGCGACGGGCCGCATCGGCCATGTCGTCGTGGCGGATCTCCTGGATCGGGGCTACCGGGTGCGCGCCACCACGTCGAGGGCGATCCCCGACGATGATCACGGCGGCGCGATCGAGTGGCGCCGCTTCGATTTTCAGGACGCGACCGACTACGACGGCCTCGTCGCCGGATGCGCCGCGGTGCTGCATATCGGCGCCGAGATGGCGGAGCCCCGGCGCATGTGGCGCGCCAACGTGGAGGCGACCGGCCGGCTCGCCGCGGCCGCGGAACGGGAAAACGTGGCGGCCTTCTGGTACACGAGCTCGGTCGCCGTCTACGGGAGCGGGAAGGAGCGGACCGCCACCGAGAGCGCCCCGGTGCTGACGGGGGGGCGCGACGTCCGCTCCGAATATTGGGCGGTCGAGCAGACGCGCGCCTACGGCCGCACGAAGCTCGGCGGCGAACAGATCCTCCGCGAACGAGCCGAACGCGTGCGCTACGTCGTGCTGCGACCGACCGTCGTCGTCGACGTCGCGCAGATCGTCGCCATCCGCGAGTGGAGCCTCGTCAAGCGGGTGCTCGCGGCGCACCGCCACGCCCATCACGTCTACGTGCGGGACGTTTCGCACGCGATCGTCTGGTCCATGGAGAATGCTCTCTCGGGCCAAGGCGCGCCGGGCAGCATCGCGACCTACAATCTGTCCGAGGACGAGCATCCGGAGCCGACGCATGCCGCGTTCATGCGACGAGCCTTCGCGGCGAGCGGCGACCGTCGCTTCCGCGTCTTCGAAGCGCCGTGGATCGCCGACTGGCTGCGGGATTTCCTGCGCTTCCGCACCCTCCCGCTGCGGCATCCCGGCTGGAACATGCAGTTTCCCAGCGATCGGCTCCGGGCCGCCGGCTACCGCCCGCGGTTCGGCATGGCCCAGGCCTATGCCCTCGCCCTGACATCGCTGTCGACCGAGGCCGATGCCAAGATGCTGCATCGCCCGTACCGTCCT
>CALMRL010000243.1:0-14868 GCA_937873345.1 uncultured Beijerinckiaceae bacterium
CGCCGCCGTCTCCAGCAGCGCTTTGGCCGACGAGGTCATCCGCAGCGCCGCGTCGGCGAGCGCCGCGGTGTGCACCCCGACCTCGCGCTCGAAGGATCGGTTCAGCCCTTCCACCGCCTCCAGCCGCGAGCGCTTGTCGAGGCGCTCAGCGTCCTTCTCGGTGTTCAGCGCCTCCCGCTCCACGAGCCCTTCGCGGAAGATCACCACGGCCCGCGCCATCGCACCGAGCTCGTCGGAGCGCCTGGCGAAGGGCACGGCCGTCGACAGCTCGCCGCCGGCGAGGCGACGCATCGCCCGCGTGATCGCACCGAGCGGGCCGGTGATGGTGCGCGTCAGCAGCAAGGCGAGAACCGCCCCGATGGCGATCGTCAGCGCCGTGGCGACGAGGTCGAAGGCGCCCGCGGAGCGAACCGATTCGAGCATGCGCTCGGCCGCGGCCTTCTGCGCGGCGAAGTCGGCGGCGCTCTCCCGCACGCTGTCGTCGAGCAGGGATTGGCCCTGCGCATCCCAGCCCTTCTTCGCGGCAGCGAAGAGCAGCGTCGCCTCCTCCATGCCGGCGCGCGCCGCGTCGAGCTTCTTCAGCGGCTTGGCCAAGCCGGCGAGAAGCTTGCCGAGGCGGCCATCGCCCGGCGTGGCATCGAGCCGATCGAGCGCCGCGTGCGCCGAGGCCGACCAGCGATTTGCGGCCTCGATATCGGACGGGTCCCGCGAGGTGCGGTAGCGCAGTGCCGAGATGCCCGAAGCGTCCAACGCGCGCAGCAGGGCGAGCGCCGTCGCCCGCCGCTCGTCGCCCTCGGCACGGTCGGCGAGGGCGGCGGCGTAGACCTGCACCGCCGTCAGCGCCTCGTTGAGGTCGCTGGCATGCTGCTGGCGTCGGGCGATCAGCGCGGTGATCGCATCGAGGCTGCGGCCGTAGCCTTCCGTCTTCGCCCGCAGGGTCGCCATCGGCAGGCCGTCGACCGCGGCCTCGGCCTCGCCGAGCGCCGCGGAGGCCGTGTCGAGCCCCCTCACGGCGGATCGCAGAGTTTCGCGATCGATGGCGTCCTCGCTCGCCGCGAAGAGCTGCGCCCGCGCCAACGTCGCGCGCAGCTGAGTCAGGAACTCGGAGTGCAGCAGGTGGGACGACACGGTCGCCTCGACGGCATGGGCCTCGCGGTCGACGACGCGGAGAGCGAGGAGGGCGTTGATGCCCAGCACGGTCAGGAGCAGCAGGACCAGGGAGAAGGCGCCGACGACGCGCAGCCGGATGCTCATGGGGCGGTCCCGCCGTGATCGCCCGCAAGCCCATCGGCCGGCTCGCCCGCCAAGCTTCCGGCGGCACGTCCTCGCGCGACGAGCGCGCGGATGCGCGCGATCGCGTCCCGGCCGAAGCGCTTCTCGTAGAGCGGCTCGGCCCCGGATACCGCCGCGGCGAAGGCCATCCGGTCGATGTGGTCGGTCACCTCGACCCCGGCGGCCCGGATCGTGTCGAGGCCGGTGCGCTCCGCCTCGTCGGCATAGTCGCGCGACGCCTTGGCGGCGGCCCGCGCGGCGGCGGCGAAGCTGTCGCGGTCGGCGGGCGAGAGCGTGTCCCACAGGTCGCGCGAGACCAGCAGCGCGGCGGGATCGTAGACGTGACCGGTCAGCGTCAGGTAGCGCTGCGTCTCGTAGAAGCGCGAGGACACGACCGTCGCGATCGAATTCTCCTGGCCGTCGACGATCCCCGCGCGCAGCGTCGCGTAGACCTGGGGGAAGGCGACCTGCTTCACCTCCACGCCGAGAGCCTGAAAACCCTCCTTCATCACGTCGGACTGCGGCAAGCGCAACGTCAGCCCCGCGAGATCGGCCGGCGTGCGCACCGGCCGCCTCGCATTGGTGAGATGGCGCATGCCGTTCTCGCCCCAGGCGAGGGCGTGCAGCCCGACCGCGTCGAACATCGCGAGAGTGGCATCCCCCATCGGGCCGTCGAGCAGGTGCCGCGCTTCGCCGGCGTCGCGGAAGAGGAACGGCAGGTCGAAGAGGCCGGCGGCGGGCACGACATTGGGCAGCGCCGCGCCGGTGACGAATGCGAGGTCGATGGCGTCGGCCTTCATCGCGTCGAGCACGGCGACCTCGCCGCCGAGCATCGCGTTGGGATAGGGCTCGACGACGAAACGCCCGCTCGTGCGCGCCGCGAGGATGGCGGCGAAAGCCTCGGCGCCAGCCCCGAGTTGCGAGCGCATCGGCAGGATATAGGCGAAGGTGAGGACGCGCGGCGTCTCCGCACGGCCGGGCGCCAGCGCGACGAGCCAGCAGGCGGCAGCGACAGCGGCGCAGACGATGCGGCCCGTCGGGCGGGGGAAAGCCATGGTCTCGTGCCCTGGTTTGGCGCGAAACTAGCGCGCGAACGTTAACGCTGCTTCTCTCCATGCGGAATGGGGGATGCTCCCCCGCCTCAGCCGGCGGCGGCGATGCCCAGCAGGAACGCCGTCAGGTCCGTCGTCACGAAGTCGACGTGCTCGGGGGTCCCCGCGTCCGCGATCTCGAAGGCCTCGCGGCCGTCCGCCGCGCCCGCCGGCGGCATGACCAGCACGGTGCGCATGCCGAGGCGCTTGGCGACCACGAGGTTGCGGCTGATGTCCTCGAACATCACCGCGCGGGCGGGATCGACGCCGTGGCGCTTGAGGAAGGCATCGTACGGCCCCGGCTCGGGCTTGGGCACCAGCGCGCCGGAGACGATGTCGAAGACGTCCTCGAACAGGCCTCCCAACCCGAGCGCCTCGGCCGTGCGCTCGGCGTGCGAGCGCGAGCCGTTGGTGAAGATCAGCTTGCGGCCGGGCAGCGCCTTGATCGCCGCGGCGAGCGCCGGGTTGGCGACGATCGTGGTGCGGTCGATGTCGTGGACGAACGAGAGGAACGCCTCGACGTCGACCTTGCCCTCCTGCATCAGCCCGTTCAGCGTGGTGCCGAAGCGCCCGTAGTAGAACTTCTGCAGCGCGCGGGCGGAGAGGCCGTCGAGCCCGTAGAGCGCCATCATGTAGAGGGTGATGCGCGCGTCGATCTTCGGCCAAAGGTCGGAGCCGACGGGGTAGAGGGTGTTGTCGAGGTCGAAGACCCAGCTGTCGACGTCGGCGAAGCCGAGCTGCGCCGAAGAGGTCAACGCGTGATCAGCGTGCCGGCGCCGCCATCGGTCAGCAGCTCGACGAGCACGGCATGCGGCTGCTTGCCGTCGAGGATGACCACGCCCTCCACCCCCTGCTCGATGGCGTAGAGGCAGGTCTGCACCTTCGGGATCATGCCGCCGGTGATGACGCCATCGGCGATGAGGTGGCGGATCTCGTCGGCCGAGAGCCTCTCGATCAGCCTCTTTTCCGCGTCGAGCACGCCCGGCACGTCGGTGAGGAACAGGAGGCGCTTGGCGCCGAGCGCCCCGGCGATGGCGCCCGCGAAGGTGTCGGCGTTGACGTTGTAGGTCTCGCCGTCCTCACCCATCGAGATCGGCGCGAGCACGGGGATCAGCTCGCGGCCGAGGACCTGGTCGAGGACGCGGGTGTTGACGCGCACCGGCTCGCCGACGAAGCCGAGGTCGACGGCCTCGTCCATCCCCGTCTCGGCGACGTGCACCGTGCCGTTGGCCTTGCGGGCAATGACGAGGTTGCCGTCCTTGCCGCAGAGGCCAATGGCGTGGCCTCCTTCGGCGTTGATCATGCCGACGATCTGCTTGTTGATCGATCCCGCGAGGACCATCTCGACGATCTCGACGGTGGCCTTGTCGGTGACGCGCAGGCCCCCGGCGAAATGCGAGGCGATGCCGAGCTTGGCGAGCATGGCGCCGATCTGCGGGCCGCCGCCGTGCACCACCACGGGGTTGATGCCGGACTGCTCCAGCAGCACCATGTCGCGGGCGAACTCGCGCGCCTTGCTCTCGTCGCCCATCGCATGGCCGCCGTACTTCACCACCACCGTGGCATCGTCGTAGCGCAGCATGTGCGGCAGCGCCTGCACCAGGACTTCGGCGATGTGCAGCGGGTCGCTGGGGGTCATCGGGCTTCCTTGGTCGAGGGACCTGTCTAGCGCCGCCGCCGCCCGGCCACAACGCTCATGCCATCCGGCTCAAGCACCCCGCTCGGCGAGCAGCTTGGCGATGCCGGCGCGCAACTCGGCCACGCCCTCGCCAGTCTGCGCCGAGGTGAACAGCAGCTCGGGGTGGGCGGCGGGATGGCGGCGCAGCTCGGCCGCCGTCGCCTCGACCACCGCGGCGCGGGCGGCAGGCCGCACCTCGTCGTGCTTCGTCAGCACGATCTGGTAGGACACGGCCGCGTGATCGAGCATCGCGAACATCTCGCGGTCCGGCGGCTTTGGACCGTGGCGGCCGTCGACCAGCACGAAGACGCGGGCCAGGGTGGCGCGACCTCGCAAGAAGTCGTGCATCAGCCCGGTCCAGTGCGCGATCTTCTCCTTGGAGGCGACGGCGTAGCCGTAGCCCGGCATGTCGACGAGGTGGGCGCGGGCTTGGGCGTCCTCCGGGCCGAGGGCGAAGAAGTTCAGCTCCTGCGTGCGGCCCGGCGTGTGCGAGGTGCGCGCCAGCGCTCTTCGGCCGGTGAGGGCGTTGAGCAGCGACGACTTGCCGACGTTGGAGCGCCCGGCGAAGGCGATCTCCGGCGGCCCCAGCGGCGGCAGGCCATCGGGCTTGGCGGCGGCCCAGATGAAGCGGCACTCGCCGGCGAACAGCTTGCGGCCGGCCTCGGCGAAGTCGGGGGCGTGATCCGCCAAGCTCACCGCGGCGGGATCATGCATGTCGATGCGACGGTCGCGATACGAGCCTCAATCGACAAGCCCTTGCCGCCGCAACTCAGCGAGTTGTTCATCAAGGGCGCGGTCCAGCCGCTCGTTGCCTCCTGCCGTTCCAGCGGCGCCAAGCCGGCCTCGATGACGGCATCGGCGCAGGGGTAGCGGCCAGCGCTCACCGCCTCGTCGATGAAGCCTTCCCAGCGTTGCTCCAGCGAGACGTTCAAAGCGCCCTCACTCCGCCGGCGTGCCGCCCTCGTTGGCCCTCTCGATCTTGGCGACGTCGCTCTTGGAGCGCGCCACCGCCGCTGGCGAGCCGTCGTCCTTGAGCGCCTTGCGGCGGAACATGCCGCGCAGGTTGTCGAACAGCTCCAACTTCACGCCGGATCGCTTCATGATCACCGACTGCTGGATCAGCGTCAGAGTGTTGTTGGTGGTCCAGTACACCACCAGCCCCGACGGGAACGAGCCGAGCATGAAGGTGAAGATCACCGGCATCCAGGCGAACATCTGCTTCTGCACGGGATCGGTCGGCTCGGGGTTCATCTTCATCTGCAGGAACATCGAGATGCCCATGATGATGGGCAGGATGCCGATGGCGAGGAACGGCCCGACGAGCGGCAGCGTGGTCGGGTTGAAGGGGATCAGGCCGAACAGGTTGAAGATGTTGGTCGGGTCGGGCTGCGAAAGGTCCCGGACCCACAGCGCGAAGGGCGCCTGCCGCATCTCGATCGAGATGAACAGCACGGAATAGAGGGCGAAGAAGACCGGGATCTGGATCACCATCGGCAGGCAGCCGGCGACGGGATTGATCTTCTCCGCCTTGTAGATCTTCATCATCTCCTGCTGCTGGCGCATCTTGTCGTCGGGGTAGCGCTCCTTCAGCGCTGCGAGCTGCGGCTGCGCCGCCTTCATCTTCGCCATCGACACGTAGGAGCGGTTGGCGAGCGGGAAGAACACCAGCTTGACCAGGAAGGTCAGGGCGATGATCGCCAACCCCATGTTGCCGAGCAGCCGGTCGAGCATCACCAGCAGCTTCGCCATCGGCTGCGTCAGCCACCAGATGTACTTGCCCCAATCGATCAGCAGGTCGAACTTCTTGATCCCGCCGTTCTCGTAGGCCGTCAGCACGCTCGACACCTTGGCGCCGGCGAAGACGCGGGTCTCGACGGTGGCGTCGCCGCCGACCGGCACCGCGAGCGGCTGCTCGATGACGGCGGTGCGATAGGTCTTCTCGGTCGTGCCGAAGCCGGAATAGTCGGCCTCGAAGGTTTTGCCCTGGTCGGGCACCAGCGCTGTCGCCCAGTACATGTCGGTGAAGCCGGCCCAGCCGCCCTGGCCGGTCACCTTCGCGGTGGCGCCGGGCTCCTTCTCGATCTTGGCGTAGGTGATCTGCTGCTCGGCATCACCGACGTAGCCGATGAAGCCCTCGTGCACCTGGGTGTGGCCGGAGCCGTGCGGCGTGCCCTCGCGCACCACGGTCGAATAGGGGACGAGCGTGACGGGCGCCGTGCCATGATTGGCCACGGTCTGCCTGACCGTGAACATGGTGTTCCTGTCGATCGCGAAGGTGCGGGTGAAGGTGAGCCCCTGGCCGTTGTCGTAGCTGAGCGTCACCGGCGTCGTCGGCGTCAGCTCGTCGCCGCTAGCCTTCGTCCACACCGTGTCGGCCGACGGCACCGGACCGGCGACCGCGCCCTGCGGCACGAAGCCGGAATCGACGTAGTAGGCGTCGGGGGCGCCATGCGGCGAGAGCAGCTCGATCAGCGGGCTGTTCTTGTCGGGGATCTCCCGATAGTCCTTCAGCGACAGATCATCGAGGCGCGCGCCGGTGAGGTCGATCGAACCCTGCAGCGAGGGCGTCTCGATCGCAACGCGCTGCGTCTGCGCGATCACCTCGCGCCGCGAGCGCCGCACGGCCGGGCTCTCCGGCACCACGCCGCCCTGCGGAGGGGCGTTGACGGTCTGCGGCGGCAGCGCGCCCGGCGCGCCGGGGTTGGCCGGCTTCAGGCCGTTGTCGGAGGTCGCGACCTGCGCCTGCACCTCCTTGGAACGGTCGAGCTGCTTCTTGCCGTAGAAGTAGTTCCAGCCGAACACGACGAACACCGACAGCAGCAGCGCCAGGTAGTAGTTCTTGGTGTCGGGCTTCATGGATCGGCCAATTCCTCTGCGGCCAGGGGCCGGTACGTCTGGGTCGTCCGCTCAGGAGCGCCGGTTCGGACGCCGCCCGCCGCCGCGCGGCGCGTCGGCGGCGTGAACGCGCTCGACCGCGCGGGCAAGCTCGTCGAGCAGTTGCCCGAAGGGAAGGCGGATCGCCTCCAGCCTGCCGACCACCACGTAGTCATGGCCGACCCTGGCGGGAAGGTCGGAGGCGAGCCGCACGGCCTCGCGCAGGCGTCGGCGCGCGCGGTTGCGGACCACGGCGTTGCCAACCTTCTTCGTCAGGGTGAAGCCGAAGCGCCCCGCCTCTTCGACGCCGGCCGGCCCGATGCGGCGCGGCGACATCTGCACCGTCATCGCCTTGCCGTGCCAGCGCCGTCCTTTGCCGACGTGGAGGAAGTCGGCGCGCTGCTTGAGGCGACCCGCCCGGAAACGGTCGGGACGCGGCGAACCGACCTCGCCAGCGGGATCAGGCTCGCCGAGCGGATCACCTCGCGTATCGGATGCTGGAGCCGGCACGTGCATCCCTTCCCGAGAACGGAAACGGCGGCCTCGCCGAGGATGGCGTCGCCTAGGCCGACAGACGCTTGCGGCCGCGGGCGCGGCGGGTCGCGATGACCTTGCGGCCGCCGACGGTCGCCATGCGGGCGCGGAAGCCATGGCGGCGTTTGCGCACGAGCTTGGAGGGCTGATAGGTCCGTTTCACCGCGAAAACTCCGAGTCGGCCGCAGCGGCCGAGCGCCTGTCCTTGAAACCCGTCCGGTCGTCCGATCCCAGGCCGCCCAGCCATCCCGCACTGCCGGATGCTGGTCCCTCGGGAAGCCGGCAGCGCGACGACCGAAGGGGAAGGACCCAGGCGGCGGACCAACGCGGGCGACGGACGATTGAGAGCGCCCGCGCCAAAGCCCTCGGCGCGGACCGACCGGCGCCGCCTTATGAGATGAAGCGGCGGCGAAGTCAATTTGCTGCGGGTGGCCGGACCCGCTCCGCGTTTCGGGGAACGAGCCGGGCCGAAGGGATCAAATTGACTCGACGCCGCAGCGGTCCGTACCGTGCGAGTTTCGCTCCAGCGCGACCGGGCCCTGCGAACGCCCGACCGGGCCGGCCCACTCGGGAGCTTCGTCATGACCTTGCGCGTCTCCGGCAAGAACCTCGCGATCGGCGAGGCGCTGCGCACCCACGTGCACGCGCGCATCGACGGGATCGTCGCCAAGTATCGCGCGGGCCTACCGACCGGCCACGTCACCATCGAGCCCGAAGGCTCGGGCTACCGCGCCGACTGCACCCTGTTCCTCAAGGCCGGCATCACCCTGCAGGTCGAGGCGGTGGCGCACGATCCCTATGCCAGCTTCGACAAGGCGGCCGACCGCATCGAGCGCCGGCTGCGCGATCACCGCAAGCGCGCCCAAGGCCGCTTCGTCGAGGCCGACGCCGCCGGGCCGGGCGGATCGAACGGTGCCGAGGCGAGCGATGCCGGCGCCGGGGGAAGCGACGGCGCGGCGCGGCAGGCCGACGGCGAGGAAGCGAACTTCCCGGCCGTTGTCGCCGAAACCTCCGACGCCTTCGAGGAGATGACCGTGGCGGCCGCCGTGCGCGCGCTCGACGCGACCGCCTGCCCGGTGGTGGTGTTCCGCTTCGATCGGGACCGGCGCATCAACATCGTCTACCGCCGTCCCGACGGCAACATCGGCTGGATCGACCCGCTTCCGCCTTCCGTCCGATCCGCGGAGGCTGGGCAGAGCCAGCCGGTCACCCGATCTTAAGGCGAGACAGGCTCTAAGCTGCCGCCTCGACCGTACGACCGCGTGACTTGCGGCGCGGTTCATGGCAGGCCACCGCCGGTCCTCGGCGCGTAGGGCCAGAGAGATGTCGTGGCCGGAGTGCCATGGCCTAAGACGACCTCAGGCTCGGGTCCGCCTCGGGTTCAAGGTTGCCTCGGGTTCACCAGACGGATGCACCAACAGCGATGTCCCTGCATAGCCTGATCACCCGCGAGGCGATCCTGCCCTGTCTGCGCGCCGCTTCGAAGAAGCAGGCGCTTCAGGAGCTGAGCGAGCACGCCGCGCGCGCCTGCGGCCTGCCGGCGCGCGAGGTCTTCGACGCCCTTCTGCAGCGCGAGCGGCTCGGCTCGACCGGCATCGGCAACGGCATCGCGATCCCCCATGGCAAGCTCGCCAGGGTGGAGCGGATCGCCGGCGTATTCGCCCGGCTGGAGAAGCCGATCGACTTCGAGTCGCTCGACGGCGAGCCGGTCGACCTGATCCTGCTGCTGATGGCCCCCGAGGCCGCCGGGGCCGACCACCTCAAGGCGCTGGCCCGCGCCGCGCGGCTGCTGCGCGCCCCCGCGGTGACGGCGAAGCTGCGCACCACGCGCGACGCCGGCGTGATCTACTCGACGCTCGCCGAGGAGCCGCGATCCAACGCGGCCTGATCCCGCGGACGCCGAAGTCCCTCGCGCCGTATCGGATCGCCCAGAAACCACGAGCGCAGTTTCGGCCCGACGCTTCAGCGCCAGCAGCGGCGCTCGTAATCGAGGGCGTAGCGGCCGGGTTCGGCGGCGAGAGCGGCCAAGCCGTGCAGCACCGTATCGTCGGCGGTGACGACGTTCGTCGGCACGTTGCGCAGCACCTTGTCGAACGGCGCCCGGTCCTCGAAGCGGGCGCGAAACGCTTCCGCATCGAGCAGGCCGACGAGGCGCGGCAGCACGCCGCCGCAGAAGGTGACGCCGCCGGTGGCGAGGAAGGTGATCGCCATGTTGCCGGCGTAGCGGGCGGCGAGGCTCCAGAACAGGCGCACCGTGTCCGCCTCCGCGCCATGCGGATCGGCCTTGGCGCGCTCGACGACCGCGCTCTGGTCGATCCCCGGCGCAGGCTCGCCGATCGAAAGGAGCCGGGCGCGGTGCAGGCGCGCCAGCCCCGGGCCGGACAGCACGGTCTCGGCGCTGATCCGGCCGTGGGGTCCTGTCTCGAGATGCGGCCAGATCGCCATCTCCGCGGGGCCGACCGGCCCGAAATCGATGTGGCCCGCCTCGCTCGCCAGGGCGAAGTGCCGGCCGCCGACCTCCAGCAGCGCCGCCGCGCCGAGCCCGGTGCCGGGACCGAGCACGAAGCGGGCGCCCGGCGTGTCCCCGACCCGCCGACCGGTCTCGTGACCGCCGATCGGATGAAGCCATTCCGGCCGCACCACCGGCAGCGACAGCGCCTGCGCCTCGAAGTCGTTGAGCACCAGTCCCTGCTCCAAGTCGAGGGCAGCGGCGACGGCGTCGCCGTCGATCATCCAGTGGGCGTTGGTCATGTTGACGTGGCGCCCCTCGACCGGACCGGCGGCGCAGACCACGGCCGAGCGCGGCCGCGCCGGCAGGTGCCGCACGACGTCGGCGCTCGCCGACTGCAGGGCGGGGAAGTGCGGGGTACCGCGGTGCTCGTGGTCCGACATCTCCGCGCCCGGCTCGGCGACCAGGGCGAAGCGGGCGTTGGTGCCGCCGATGTCGCCGACGAGGAGCGGGAACGGAAACGAGGCCATGCTCTTCCCAGGTGTGCGCGTGGGGGCGTGCGTCGGGTACCGCCGCCTTTCCGTTGTACAAGAAGCGCGGCGCACCGCCACCGGGCAATGGGAGGCGCTGCATCCGGCCGCGATGCCGGCGGACCGTTTTGCGGCGGGGTCGGCACCGTCCCTGGTCGCGCGAGGTCTCGGCCGCACGAGGCCGTCGTGGCGCGGCAGGCAGGGCGCGGACTCCTCCGCCGACGACGTCCACGTCCTGCCGGTCGATCGAGAGCGACATGCTTCAGATGACGGGCGAGCCGGCGCCGGAGAAACTTGGCCCCCGCGACGGCGTCCTATGATAGGACCTCGACCTTCTCCCCCCAAGCCCGCAGCCTGCGCATGACCGACCTCCGCCTCCTCGAACGCGACACGCTCGCCGCGGTCGCCGCCGCCTCCGACGAGGGCGGTCTCGACGCCGTGCGCGTCGCGGCGCTGGGCAAGAAGGGCTCGGTGTCGGCGCTGCTGGCGACGCTCGGCAGGATGGCGCCCGACGAACGGCGCGAGCGCGGCGCCGCGATCAACGCGCTGAAAGACGTCGTCGCGAGCGCGATCGAGGGCCGCCGCGGCGTGCTGCGCGAAGCGGCTCTGGAGGCGCGGCTCGCCGCGGAGGTGGTCGACGTCACCCTCCCCGTCCGTCCGGGCGCCCTGGAGACGGGCCGCATCCACCCGATCAGCCAGGTGATGGACGAGTTGACCGTGATCTTCGCCGCGATGGGCTTCGCGGTCGCCGAGGGGCCCGACATCGAGAGCGACGACCTCAACTTCACCAAGCTGAACTTTCCCGCGGACCACCCGGCCCGCGACATGCACGACACCTTCTTCTTTCCCGAGGCCGCGGACGGCACGCGCAAGCTGCTGCGCACCCATACGAGCCCGGTGCAGGTGCGCACCATGCTCGCGCAGAAGCCGCCGATCCGGGTGATCTGCCCCGGCCGCACCTACCGCTGCGACTCGGACCAGACGCACACGCCGATGTTCCATCAGGTCGAGGGGCTCGTCATCGACCGCACCGCCAACCTCGGCAACCTGAAGTGGGTGCTTTCCGAGTTCCTGCGCACCTTCTTCGAGGTGCCGGAGGTGGAGATGCGCTTCCGCCCCTCGTTCTTCCCCTTCACCGAGCCGTCGATGGAGGTCGACATCCGCTGCTCGCGGCGCGACGGCGAGATCCGCTTCGGCGAGGGCGACGACTGGCTGGAAATCCTGGGATGCGGGATGGTGCACCCCAACGTGCTGGCGAACTGCGGCATCGACCCGGACGAGTTCCAGGGCTTCGCCTGGGGCATCGGCATCGATCGCATCGCGATGCTGAAGTACGGCATGCCGGACCTGCGCGCCTTCTTCGAGGCCGACGTGCGCTGGCTCCGGCACTACGGCTTCCGCCCGCTCGACGTGCCGAGCCTCGTCGGCGGGCTGACGGGATAGGGCCGTCGCCCGAGCCGCGCCGCTCGGCCGTCGGCTCAGCCTTAGGCTTCGACGAAGAAGCGCAGGGTCATCGCGCTCGCGGCCCTCACCGTCAAGCGTCGCATCGGTGATCCTGCCTCGGATCACGCACCGCAGGCGAACGCAATGTTGCGGCGCGCCTGCGCTTCGAACGCGGCCGCGAGCGTCGCCGTGCGGTAGATGGTCGGCGCCTTGGCGAACAGGCCGAGGAAGCGGAGCCGCATCTGCGCCGACGCGGCATCGTCGAGGTGCGGCGTTTCCCGGCGCAGCAAGCGGCCGTTCTCGTCAAAGACCGCCGGCTCCTCGCCGAGCGGCGTCAGGTCGAGGTCGAGGACCCAGACCCGAGCCCGCTCGCGCAGGGTCGCGTCGGACACGTGCTGCGGGGCGTCGACCTCGCCCGCTGCGTCGGACCGCCGGAACGCCACGCTAGGCTGATAGGCCAAGTGCGCCTTCGTCGCCCGGATCGTGTCGGCGACCCAAAGCCTGTCCGCCTCCGCCAGCCCCGAGTCGTGCGACGATGCGAGCCAGTGCCGCGCGGAACGCTCCTCGCTATCGAAGCGTCGGACGTCGTAGATGCAGTCATGGAACAGGATGGCGGAGGCGATCAGGGTGGTGATCGGTTCCGCCAGCAGTCCCTCCGCGGCGCCGTAGCGCCGATGGCGCCGCCATAGCAGGGCGAGATGGTCGAGGCCGTGATAGAAGCGCCCGGCGCCGTCCATGCGCCGCACCACGTCGCGCTTGACCGCCTCGGCGACCGGCACCTGCGCGAGAAGGTCGACCATGTCCGAGGACAACCCGGACGGCAACTCGCCGGGCCGCAGCTCCGGCGGCAGGAGATCAGACGGCAGCTCGTCCGACGCCCCGGCGAGCATGGCGCCGTCCCGTCCCTGCTTGGCCCCCGCCATGGATCCTCGCTGTGGAACCGCCTGCTCGGATCGTTTCGCGGGAATGCCGAAATCCTCTAGCCCCGATCATGCGGCAAGTCTGGCGCCCCAACAAGACATCCATCCCGAGCGATCCGTGGATCGACCGGTTAGGCCGTCGCGACCGTCCGCGCGTTTCGGGCCGAGACTTGGTGCGGCCGAGCCCGCCGACCCGCGCTGGTAACCGTTCGGCCATTCGAGTGGCAATCGACCTTCAATGCGGGTATTGGGTCAGTTTGAAATCTTTTTTGACGAGGCTACGAAGGATTTGCATGACATTGAGAAAGCACCCTAAACCGATGATCTTTAGAATGATAGAGTATGTTTGAGATCATTTTGAGTTTTGGCAGAGCTTTTGCAGCATCAGGCGAATGGAGGCCAAGCGCAGGAAGGCGAGCGCCTTGCGCGCCAAGCACTCCCAATCCTTGGCCAACGACGACAGCAGTTCAGCCAGGCAATGGTGCGCTCCGCCACCCAGCGCCGGGGCAGCACCGTGAAACCCTTGGCCGTGTCGGAGCGCTTGACGATCTCCACGTCGATGCTGCGGCAGGCGCGCCTGGAACACCGGTCCCTGGTCGCCGCCGTCGGCATAAAGCTTGAGCAGGAACGGGGACAAGCCGAACAGGCTGGCCACCACCAGCACGCCGCCGTCGCGGTCCTGAACGTCGGCCCGGTGAACAACCGCGTGCATCAGCAGGCCTTGCGTGTCCACAAGGACGTGACGCTTGCGGCCTTTGATCTTCTTGCCCGCATCGTAGCCCGGCGGGTCGATGCGAGAGCCCCCTTTTCCGCACCCTTGACGCTCTGGCTGTCAACGATCGCCGCCGTCAGACTGGCCTCGCGTCCGGCCTTCTCGCGGCAGGCGACATACAGCACGTGATGCAGGCGCTTCAGCGGTCCGTCGTAGTCCCACAGGTCGAGGGTGCCGTGCACCGTGGAGCGAGGCGGCAGGTCCTTGAGCGGCAGGTCCTTGGGCAGCGCCCGCCGCTGGCACCCCGTGCCCAGCACAAACATCAGCCCGTTGACCACCTCGCGCAGGTCGACGCTGCGCTTGTTGCCGCCGCGCTTGGCCGGCGGGATCAGTGGAGCAACCAGCGCCCATTCCTCATCGGTCAGGTCGGTGAGGTAGCGCAGCTTGCTGCGGTCGTAACGACCCCGGTTCTCGCTTGTCCACATCAGCGACCTCGTCCTCTGGCCACCTCTGAGTCACAAACGGCTCACAACGTTCAGCTTGTTCGCGGACGGACACTAAGTCGTTCGAGATCTGGTGCGGGTGGTCGGGGTCGAACCGACACTCCTTGCGGAACCGGATTTTGAATCCGGCGCGTCTACCAATTCCACCACACCCGCGCGGCGATCCTCATGCCATGCGGCTCCCGTGCGGTCCAGAGCTGCTTGCTCAACCTCGGGCAAGCGTCTCGGGAGCGGGCACGTCGTAGCCGTTGAGCACGGTGGAAATCAAGGCGTAGGCGCCGGCGAGATAGATCAGCTGCGCCGTGCCGTCGTCGCCGAGGTGCCGGCGCGCCGCCTCGTAGAGGAAACCGGGCAGCACGCCGCCGCGGGCGAGCCGGGCGGTGCAGTCGTAGGCGACCGCCTCCGCGTCGCTCAGGCCGTCGGGCTTGCGGCCGGCGGCGAGGGCGGCGAGTTGGCGTTCGTCGAGGCCGGCCTGGGCCCCCACGGCGCAATGGGCGTAGAGTTCGTAGGCGGCGCCGAAATGGCCGCCGACGGCAAGGATCACGATCTCGCGGACGCGCGGCGGCAGGGCATCGAGCGCGGCGATCGCCGCGACCAGCGCGGTCGAGGCCCGGCCGACGGCGGGGTGACGCACCCAGGCGCTCCACGGCCCGAGCAGAGCGCCGTCGGCCCGTCGCGTCATGCAGCCGGAGAAGGTCTTCTCGTTGAAGGCCACCGAGGCGTCGTGGAAGGCGCGGTGCTCGCCATCGAGCGCGTCGGGCGCCAGCGGCGGCAGACGCTCCGCGCGGCCGCCGCCCGCGGCGTCCCCGCTCAGAACGCCACCTTCAGGATCTCGTAGCTCTTGCCGCCTCCGGGCGTGTTA